>JALYSK010000063.1 GCA_030854805.1 Chloroflexota bacterium
TACTCGGTCAGCCCGAGCCCGCTGGCGCGGACGGGTGACCCCTCGAACTCACGCTGCAGGAATTGCTCGGTCAGCTCGGCGAACGACGGCACGAATCGGCCTCCTCATCCGTGGGGCGGCGCCGCATCGTCAGTGCGCCGCATCTTTCGGGCGCACCAAGGATAGCTACTGGCCCTCGGGCGGCTCCCAGAGCTCGAACCGATTGCCTTCCGGGTCGCTGGCCCACCCGAATCGGCCGAACTCTGACGCCTCGACGCGGTCATCAACCGTGACCCCCGCTGATCGCAGCTGCGCGAGCATGGCGTCGAGGTCGCTGACGCGATAGTTGATCATCGACTGCTGATCCGGCCTGCCGAAATAGCCGGTATCGGCGGCGAACGGCGCCCACACCGTCGAGCCGGGCTCTGTCCACACGAAGCTGCAGCCACCAAACGAAGGGTCGATCTGGATCCCGAGCTGCGCCGCATACCAGGCGGCCAGCGTCGCGGGGTCACGAGCCCGGAAGAAGACGCCGCCGATGCCGGTCACGCGCTCGCTCATCTTGGGGCGGGAACCAGCTGCGTGAAACGCTCCGGGTCCGCTGCGGCCGCGACCTGGATCGCATTCAGGGCCGCTCCCTTGCGCAGGTTGTCGCTCGAGACGAAGAGGGCGAATCCTCGCTCGCGGCCCGGGACGGCGCGCAGCCGTCCCACGAGCACCGGGTCGCGGCCCTCGACGTCGAGCGGCATCGGGTGACGCTCCGAACCGTCGGCCGGACGATATTCGACGCCGGGCGCCGCCCGCAGCACCTCCTCGAGCTGGGCCAGCGTCGCCGGCCGGGCGGTGCGGAAGTGGATCGCGACGCTGTGCCCGGTCTGTACGGGCACCCGGACCGTGGTGGCGGCCACGTCGAGCGACGGGAGCTCCAGGATCTTGCGCAGCTCGGCGTGGATCTTGCTCTCCTCGCCGGTCCAGCCAAATTCGTCGAGCACGTCGATCTGCGGCACCACGCTGTCAGCGATGCGACCGTGGAACGGCGAGCCGCTAGCGGCCTCTCGGTCCTCGGAGCCACGCTCGGCCAGAAAGGTATCCAGCCCGGCGCGCCCGGCGCCGCTCACCGCCTGGTAGGAGGCCAGATCGACCGATTCGAGGCCGGCGAGATCGCGGATCGGCGCAAGCGCCACCACCGCCGCGGCGGTGGTGCAGTTTGGATTGGCAAGCAGGTTCCCGGATCGCTCGCGGGCGGCTGCGGCGTTCGCCTCCGGCACGACCAGCGGGACGCCCGGATCCAGGCGGAATGCGCACGAGTTGTCGACGATCAGGCCGACCCGGGCAGCTGGCCCCGACACGATGGCGCGCGAGGTGTCGGCATCGGTCGCCAGGAAGAGAAGGTCGAGCTCGGCCGCCAGCTCATCGCTGAGGACGAAGACCGGCACCTCGCCGCTGCCATAGGCGACGCTCCCGTCCTCGTGGCCGAACGCGCGGAGGCAGACCGCAGGGAGGCCGGCATCGGCCAGGATCGAGAGGAAGACACTGCCAACCACGCCTCGTGCTCCTGCGACGCCGACCACCGGCCAGGTCACGAGGCGATCCCGAATAGGACAGGCCGCTCGCCCGCCACCAGGCGCGCGAGGTCACCGTAGACCGCGCCGGCCGTGACGCGGCCACCCGCGCCCGGGCCAGAGATGCGGAACGTTGCGCCGGCGACCACGACCTCGAGAAGGTTCTCGATCCCCGAGACCCCCGCAAGCGGCGAGCCGGGCTGCAGCTGCATCGGTGCGACGGTCATGCGCTCCCGCGTTGCTTCGGCCACCAGCCGGATCGTTTCGCTCGGCTGCACGGCAACTCCGACGATACCCGAGGCGTCCACCTCGGTCTCGTCGCGCCAGCGGCCCCACGCCACGCTGGCCAGGATCGCCAGCTTCTGCGCCGCGTCGCGTCCCTCGACATCGAATGATGGGTCGGCTTCGGCATAGCCGGCCTCCTGTGCCGCGCGGAGGGCATCGGCGTAGGAGCGACCCTCGCCCATGGCGGAGAGGATGTAGGTCGTGGTGGCGTTGAGGATCCCCCGCTGCGACTGGACCTCGCCCGTTGCGGCCAGGTGCTCGACCATCTCCAGCATCGGAGTCCCCCCGCCGACGCTCGCCGTTCCGAGCAGCGCTGCATGGTTGGCCCGCGCCAGCCGGCTCAGCTCGTCGCCGTGGGTCGCCAGCAGGGCCTTGTTGGCGGTGACGTAGGGGACGCCGCGCTCCAGCGTTTCGCGAGCCCACTCCATCGGGCCATCAATGCCGCCAGCCAGCTCGACGACGACATCGACCGCTTCTGGCAGACCGATGCGGACGCCTTCCGGCAGCGCGCGGGTGCGCTCACGCGCCGGGGCGCGCACCGCGACGCTGACAAGCTCGAGGGGCAAGGGACCGCCCTCGATCAGGTCGCCCAGCGCCGAACCGACCGTTCCCCAGCCGATGAGACCGATGCGCAGGCGTGGCATCGACCAAGTCTATCGGGCCTGGTCACCCGTTAGACTGCATCGGCAATGGGTGCCACCGAGACGGTCGACCTCTTCTTCGAGCTCATCAACGAGGACGAGCGCGAGAAGGCGATCGAGCTGTTCGCCGACAACGCGGTGCTGGGGATCAGCGTGCCGGGCTCCGACGAGCGTACCAACCTGCGCGGCCGCGACAAGGTGGGCGGCTGGTTCGTGCGGGCCGGCGACGGCTTCCGGATGTACGCCAATGACAGCCAGAACATGGGCGCCAGCTTCATCGCCGACTGCACGGTCATCCGGCCGGGTGTTCAGCCGATGCATGTCGAAGCCAACTTCCGCGTGGAGAATGGCCGGATCGTGAGCCTCTTCCTGCAGCCGAGCTAAGGCTGATTTCGAAGCGAGCCGCTACGGAAAGAGGTCGCGCTCCGACTCCATGATCAGCGGCCTGATGCCGGCTTCGGACGGTGCCCAGTGATAGCCGCGCACAACCACGACAGGCTGCTGCTCCACCTTGCCGCCCGCTAGGTCGGCGGCCGCGGCGAGCTCGTCGGCGACTGCGATGACGGTGGCGAGCATGGTGCGTCCGGCGGCATCCGGCTGACCGCGAAGGTCGGCCAGCGCCTCGAGGCCGGCAACTCCGATCGCCACGTTGACGATGCCGTTGCGCCACGGCCGCCCGAACGAGTCGCTGATCACCACCGGCATGCCCAGGCGCGCATGCAATGCGGCCGCCGAGCCATCCGGGTCGAGCGGCAGGAGCGTGGCGACCTCTTCCGCGCCGACATTCGACAGGTCGACCCCCGCGTTGGCGCACACGAATCCGTGCCGCGTGCGGCTGATGATCAGCCCGCCCGGTCCCATGCGCACGATCGCCGCGCTTTCGCGCAGGACCAGCTCGACCTGGCGCGCATCCCTGTCCCAGCGCTCCGCCCACGCGACTGCAAAGTCCGACGGCTGGACCGATGCGAGCTCGACAACCCGGCCCTCGGCCTTGCTCACCACCTTCTGGGTGACCACCAGGACGTCGTCAGCCCGCAGGCCGATGCCGGCTGGGCCGGCCGCCGCGGTGATCAGGGCGGCGAGGTCGTCGCCGGCCCGAACCTCCGGGATGCCGTCCAGCGGGATGAGCTCGATCCGGCTCACGCCGCGTCCCCCAGCTCCATCCAGCGCCGCAGGTCAGCCGGCGTATCGAGGTCGAACGAGAGCCCGGAGCGGTTGACGGCGTTCAGCGGCCAGCCGGTTTCGACGGCCGCATCGCAATGGGCGGCGAAGCTGCCTGCGCCGAAGCGAAAGGGGATCGCGTCGATGGGACGCTGGGCGAGCGCGTTCGTCCCCGTCCCGGCACGGTCGGGCGCAATGGCCGCGCCCCCCGTCGGAGGGAGCGCATCAATGAGCGCCGTGATGTCGGAGGGGCGCAGGTTGGGCAGGTCACCGTGCAGCACCACGAGCGTGTCGACTCGGGCGCCGAACGCAGCGGAGCGAGCCTCCTCCAGGCCCTCATTCAGGCCCATCCCGCGCTGGATCACCAGGGTGGCACCCAGCGGACCCACGATCTCGGCCAACCCGGCAGACGGAGAGATCACCATCACGTCGTCGTCCGAGCCGGCGCTGGCGAGTGCGGCGCGGAGCACGTGCCGCAGCAAGATCCCGCCCAGCGCGACTCGCTCGTCGTCTGTGAGCACCGGGGCCAGGCGCGTCTTGGCAGCCTCAAGGCCGCGATGCGGGATGATAAAGCGGGTCCTCACGAATTGAGAATAATCGCCTCGGCGAGCCGCGCTCGGTCGGCATCCGAGCGCATGACCGTGGGCAGCACCTCCGCGCTCATCCCGAGCGCCTCGACCGCCGGGGCAAGGTCGGCATCGGCCTCGTCGAGGACGAAACGCTGCACCAGGCCCGCGTACAGCCGGGCGACGCCGAGTGCCGAAACCTCGTGGCCCAGGGAGGCGAGCATCCGGTCGGCGGGACCGCGCAGGGCGCGCCCGGCGATAATCGGGCTCACCGCCGCGCTCGGCCTAGCGGCAACCGCCTCGCGCACGCCCGGCAGAGCCAGGATCGGACCGATGCTCACGATCGGGTTCGAGGGCGCCAGCACCACCAGATCGGCATCCGCCAGCGCCTGCAGCGCCGCGCCGCTCGGCCGCGCATCGTCGATGCCGGCGAAGCGCACGGCGCGGACCTCGTCGCGCTGGCCGCGCTGCACGAAGTAGGTCTGGAAATCGAGCTCGCCGACATCGGTCTGGACGAGAGTGCGCACCGCTCGTTCGGTCGCAGGCAGGATCCGGGAGGGGACACCAAGCGCGGTCGCCATCGCGCCGGTCGCATCGGTCAGCGAGGCGCCGTCGCGCACGAGATGGGTGCGGCGAACGTGGGTTGCGAGGTCCGCGTCGCCGATCCGAAACCAGGCCGGCTCGCCGTAGCGCTCCAGCAGCGGAAGGGCCTGGAACGTATCGCCGGCGAGGCCCCAGCCGGTCTCCGGGTTGGCGAGGCCGGCGAGCGTGTAGAGGACCGTGTCGAGATCAGGGCTGACATGGAGGCCGAAGAGCTCGAGGTCGTCTGCCACGTTGACGATGACCGACAGGCCGCCGGCCGGCAGAACCTGCTGAAACCCGTGCGCCAGCTTCGCCCCACCGACTCCGCCGGCCAGCAGCGCGACGCGTTGAGCCTTCACGCGACTAGGCGGCCTCGACCAGCGGCTTCACATCGGTGATCATCCGCTCCATCGTCTCGGCGTCGTACGGGTGCGGGAAGCCGATCGTCAGGTGGCGGTATCCGAGCTCTACGAAGGGACGCATCTTCTCGGCGACCTGCTCGGGCGCACCCACCAGCTCGGACGACCAGGGACGCGCGTGGCCGTTATGCTCGAAGATAGCGTCGAAGACGCGACGCGCCTCGGCCGGGTCGTCGCGGATGACCACCACGCCCATGCCTGACGTACGCTCGATCTCCGCTGGGTCGCGGCCAACCTCGGCGCACCAGCGCTGAAGGACCGCCTCCTTGCGACGAACCGCGTCGATCCCACCGCCAACATTATTCGCGTCCGCGTACTGCGCCACGATGCGGAGCGTTCGGCGCTCGCCGCCGCCCCCGACCAGGATCGGCAGGCGCTCCTGCACCGGCGGCGGATCGTTGCGGACCTTGCGCGCCGCGTAGTAACGCGAGCCGCTCGGCTCCTCGCCGTGGAGCATGCCACGCATGATCTGGACCGCCTCTTCCAGCCAGCGCAGCCGCTCGCCCGGAGAGCTGCCGAACTCGAGCCCGAAGGCGACATGCTCGGTCTCGAACCATGCTCCCCCAATCCCCAGCGTGGCCCGGCCGCGCGAGATGTGGTCCAGGGTGGTCGCCATCATGGCCACCAGGGCCGGGTTGCGGACCGTGTTGGCGCCCACCATCAGGCCCAGCCGGACACGCTCCGTCGCCCTGGCCCACGAGGCGAGCGTCATCCAGCCCTCGAAGATCGGGCCCTCGTGCGAGCCGACGATCGGGTAGAGGTGGTCCCAGGTCCAGAGTGAGTCGTAGCCGAGTTGATCGGCTCGCACGCCGGCGTGATGCAGCGCGGGCCAATCCGCGTATTGGTTCCAGCAGAGCGCCCCGAGCTTCAGCTGAGTGCTCATCTGGCACCGACCCCTGCCGCCACGCGATCGAGAATCATCGGCTTGACTTCGCCGATGAGCCGCTCGAGCGTCTCGGCGTCCCACGGAGACGCATAGTCGAAGTAGATGTGGCGGAAGCCCAGGGTCATGTACGGCGCCAGCTTCTCGGCCAGCTCCTCCGGTGTGCCGACGAACTCGGGCCCCGGCTTCCAGCCGCCCTGCTGACGGGAGATCTCATCGGCAACCCGTCGACCTTCAGCCGGGTCGTCGCGCAGGACGACCATGTCGGAGCCCAGCGTGCGCTCGATCTCCGACTCGTCGCGCCCCACCTCGGTGCACCAGTGGCGCAGCACCTCGTCCTTGTGGCGCACCTCGTCGAGCGTCCCGCCGATATTCCACGCGTCCGCATAGCGCGCCACCGTCTGCAGCGTCTTGCGCTCGCCGCCGCCGCCGATCAGGATCGGAAGCGTGCGCTGCAGAGGCGGCGGATCGTTGCGCACCTTCCGGGCCGCGTAGATCTTGCGTCCCGATGGCTCCTCGCCGTGGAGCATGCCGCGCATGATCATCACCGCCTCATCAAGACGGTCGAGCCGCTCGCCGACGCTCGAGCCGAAGTCGATCCCGTAGGCGATGTGCTCCGTCTCGAACCAGGCGGCGCCGATCCCCAGGTAGGCGCGTCCACCGGAGATATGGTCGAGCGTGGTCGCCATCTTGGCGACCAGCGCCGGGTTACGGAATGTATTCGCTCCGACCATCAGCCCGAGGGCCACCCTCTCGGTCATCTCGGCCCACGCCCCCAGCGTGAGCCAGCCCTCGATGATTGGCCCGATCTGTGACCCGACGATCGGGTAGAGGTGGTCCCACGTCCAGAGTGAGTCGTAGCCGAGCTCCTCGACGCGCCGGCCGATCCGCTCGAGCGACGCCCAGTCGGTGTACTGCGGCCATGCCAGAATGCCAAGCTTCAGGTCGCCGCCGCCGGCGCCAGCGGTCGTCATTGGTCAGCCTCCTCAGCTGTAGCGAATCACCTTCTCGACGTGCATCACCACGGTGACGCGCGATTGGCCGGCGTATCGGCCCGGGTCTTTCCCATACCGGAGCGCGAGCTGTTCGATGGTTCGGCTGCCGCGCTCGAGGTCATCTTCGATCTCCGCGCGGCCGCGCAGCGCGACCCATTCGTAGCCATCCACAAAGCAGAGGCTGACGCGCGGATCGGCACGAATGAGCCTGGCCTTCAGCCGCTCCGGCCGGGTGTTCATGATGATCGTGTCGGGCTGACCAGGGTCGAGGTCGAACCACATGGCCGACTGGCTCGGAGCCCCGTCCCTGCCAACCACGGCCAGCACGGGGAACCGCAGCTCGGCCACCAGCCAGGACCGAATCTCGGGGCCGAGGACGGTGCCGAGCACCTGGATCTGTGGCATTGGGGGTTCGGCTCCTTTGCGGGTTGGACGTCCGGACTGGCGCAGGACGGATGCCAACCGGTGCGCCCCCACGCTTCATTTTTCATACTAACCGATGGCGCCGGACGCCTACACTCGGGGCGATGGACCCGGTCTCGTGCGAGCTGTTGAGCGTCGGTTCGGAGCTCCTGGTCGGGGAGACGGTCGACACCAACGCTGCCTACATCGGCGCTGAGCTGGCGCTGCTGGGCCTGGTGGCGCGTGGCGTCAGGCAGGTGCCCGACGATCGACCGGTGATCGCCGAAGCGGTCCGCGACGCTCGATCGCGCTCGGCGCTGGTGATCACCACCGGTGGGCTGGGGCCGACGCACGACGACCTCACCCGCGAGGCAACGGCGGATGCGCTCGGCGAGGAGCTGGCCGAGGACCCGGCCCTGATTGCCGCCCTGGAGCGCCGCTTCCGCTCCTACGGACCGATGCCATCCGCCAACCGCAAGCAGGCAACCGTGATCCCGTCAGCCGTCCCGCTCGACAATCCAATCGGGTCGGCTCCCGGGTGGTGGGTCGACCTCGACGATCGCGTCGTCGTGCTCCTGCCCGGGGTGCCCGCCGAGATGCGGAGGATGTGGCGAGAGCAGGTGGTCCCGAGGATTCGGAACCGATTCTCGCTGCCGACTCTGCACGTTCGGGTGGTGAAGACCTTTGGGGTTGGCGAGTCGGCCCTCGCGGGGCGGCTGGCCGAGCTCCTGGATATGGACGATCCGTGGGCGGGCATCTACGCGCGCGACGACGGTGTGCACGTCCGCTTCACCACGCGCGGCGATCCCGCTCGACTGGAGGACGCCATCTCTCGCACCCTGGCTCTCACCGGCGGCGATGCCTACGGCACCGACCAGGAGGAGCTGCCGGCGGTCGCGCTCGCCGCCCTTGCGCGGAGAGGCGTCGGAACAGTGGCGACGTGGGAGGCTGACACCGCCGGCGCGTTGCTGGCGATCCTCGCCGGCGTCACGCCGGCCGACGGGTTGGCGCGCTTCGTGGGTGGCCTTCTCGACGCCGGGGGAATCGCCGCGGTGCCGCACGCCGACGCGGTCCTGCAGGTCGCGCTCTCACCGGCGGCACGGACCGGTCGCAGCGAGGTCGAGGT
>JALYSK010000064.1 GCA_030854805.1 Chloroflexota bacterium
ATCCCGCGTCGTGCGGAAGTAGTGGATCGTGAACCGCGAGTCGGTGATCCCCTCGCCGCCGACCCAGCCCAGCGCCTCGAGCCGGTCAGGGATCGGCTCGGTGAGGACGATGTGGCTGCCCCAGGCCAGCAGCGACGTGCGGAAGCCCGGCCAGCCGGCTGCCCATGCGTTGAGGCCCAGGACCACCTGAGGCGCCTTCACCTCGCCCCCCTCGGTCAGGACACGCATGGGGGACCCCGAGACGATCCGTCGCACACGCGTCGATTCGTGGATCTGCACGCCGCGCTCGAGCAGGACGCGCCGCAGCCCTCGCGCCAGTCGCGCGGGCTGGATCGTCGCGGCGCTCGGCATGAAGGCCGCGCCGCGGAAGACCGGCGAGTCGCAGCGCCGCCGCGCCTCCTCCCCGCTGAACTCCTGGTACTGCTCGGCGACGCCCAGGCGCGCACAGGTCCTGACGGTCTCCGCCCAATCACCGTCCTGCGCAGCGGAGGCGCTCATTTGCAGATATCCGGCCCGCCGGAACCATGCGTCGACGTCGTGCCGAAGGCAGAAGTCGCCGATCCCGGCGACCGATTCATCGGCCGCCCAGGCCAGCTCGAGCGCCTGCTCAGGGCCGTAGATCTCCACCAGCAGCGGCAGCTGGTCCCACCAGCCATGGAGGAATCCTCCGTTGCGTCCGCTCGGGCCGCCGCCGCAGATATCCTGCTCCAGGAGGACGATCCGGATTCCGGGAGCTCGTTCGGTCAGCGCATACGCCGTCCACATCCCGGTGTAGCCGCCCCCGACGATCGCCACATCAGACTCGACCGACCCGACCAACGGCTCCGCCCGGGCCTCTTGATCCGCAAGAGCTTCACGCAACCAGTAGCTCCGCGCGATGGTGCCCGGGCGATGCTCTCCGTCCTCCACTCCTTAAGTATGGCTACAGTCGAGCGCTCCGGCGAGCAGATTTGACGCGACTGATGAAGAAGCGCTTTAGAATCGGGGGGCGTGGAGAGGAACGACTTTCCGATCGGGGCGAGCCTGCGCGCCGCGCGCAAACGGCGCGACATGACTTTGCGCGTGGTCGCCGAGGAGGCGGGCGTGACCGAGAGCTTCCTCTCCCAGGCCGAACGCGACATCGCCAGTCCGTCGATCGCCACGCTGCGCCGGATTGCCGTAGCGCTGGGCATGACGATCGGCCAGATCCTCGACGGGGCCGCTTCGAATGGTCAGCTGGTGCGCGCCGCCGACCGGCGGGCGGTCGACTACCCGAGCCTTCGGGCGCGCGACGAGTTCCTGACTGACGGCAGTGGCGGCCGCCTGCAGGTGATCCTCTCGACCATCCAGCCTGGCGGCGGCACGGGCGCGGAGGCTTACAGTCACGAATCGGACGAGGAGTGCCTCATCGTGCTCGAGGGGCGCCTGGATCTCTGGGTCGGCGACGACGAATGTCGGCTCGAGACGGGAGATGCGATCCGCTATTCGAGCCGGCTGCCGCATCGCAACCGGAATCCCGGGCCGAGCAGCGCCCGGATCCTCTTCGTGCTGACACCGCCGAGCTTCTGACCGATCACCTCGACGCGCAGAGATCGCATCTTCCGGCGGTGCTAGCATCGGTCCGATGTCTGAACCAACCGATCCCGCCCGCACGCCGGTCATCGTCGACGGGTTGCGCACGCCGTTTGGCCGCTATGGCGGTGCGCTCAAAGATGTTCGGCCCGACGATCTCGCCGCGCACGTCGTCCGTGCCGTGGTGGACAGGACGGGGATCGATCCGACGCAGATCGATGATGTGATCATGGGAGCCGCCAACCAGGCCGGGGAGGACAACCGCAACGTCGGCCGTATGGCCGCCCTGCTCGCCGAGCTGCCGATCAGCGTGGCGGGCCAGTCGGTCAACCGCCTCTGCGGCTCCGGCCTGCAGGCGCTCGTCAGTGCCGCCCATGCCATCGCCTACGGGGATGGGTCGGTCTTTGTGGTTGGTGGCGTCGAGTCGATGACCCGCGCGCCGTTCGTCGTCTCGAAGCCGTCGGCAGCCTTCCCGCGCGGCGAGCAGACGATGTACGACACCACCATCGGCTGGCGCTTCATCAATCCTCGCCTCGCCGATGCCTACTACCCGTATTCGATGGGTGAGACCGCCGAGAACGTTGCTGAGCGCTGCGGGGTCACGCGCGAAGAGCAGGACGCGTTCGCACTCCGATCGCAGCGGCGCTGGGCAGGGGCCCACGCTGCGGGCCGCTTCGCGGACGAGGTCGTGGCGCTCGAGGTGCCCGCCGCCAGGGGCCGGACCTCGACCGTCGACGCCGACGAGCACCCACGTCCCGAGACCACGCTCGAGCAGCTCGCCGCGCTCAAGCCCGCCTTCAGCAAGAAGGCCGACGCCTCGGTCACCGCCGGCAACTCCTCCGGAATCAATGACGGCGCGGCCGCCCTGCTGGTCACCTCCGTGCAGCGCGCGCGCGAGCTCGGACTCCGACCCCTCGGCCGTCTTGTCGCTTCCGCGGTCGTCGGGGTCGATCCGGCAACCATGGGCCTGGGTCCCATCCCAGCGACCCGCACGGCGCTCCAGCGGGCCGGGCTCAACGTCGCCGACCTCGACCTGGTCGAGCTCAACGAGGCGTTCGCCTCGCAGGCGCTGGTCTGCATCCGCGAGCTCGGCCTCGATCCGGACAGGGTCAACGTGAACGGCGGGGCGATTGCCATCGGCCACCCGCTTGGGGCGTCCGGCGCGCGGCTCGCGACCACGCTCCTCCACGAGATGCGTCGCCGCGGCTCCCGCTACGGCGTGGCCACCATGTGCATCGGTGTTGGGCAGGGGATCGCCGCAATCTTCGAGGCAGTGGAGTAGGCCTGGTGGATCGCCCGATGACCGATACAAACGCTCTGCTTCCTCTGAACGAGGCGAGGCGGCGGCTCCGGGTCACCGGGCAATCGTACGCAGGGCTCCAGACCATCCCGCTGGATCGGATCATCGGGACGCTCGATCGTTCGATCGATTTCGACCGGCACTTCCGTCCGCGACGTCGCGGGCTGATGGAGCGGGTCGCCGGCCTTGGCGCCGCCTTCTCGTCCCGAGAGTTCCCGCCGATCTCGGTCTATGAGCTGGGCGGGGCGTACTTCGTATCGGACGGGCATCACCGCATCGCGCTCAGCCACCTCCTGGGCCGCGACGAGATCGATGCCGAGGTGACGCGACTCGAGACGTCGTACGAGGTCCCGCCCGACGTCGACGTCCTGACCCTGGTGCACACCGAGCAGCAGCGCGTGTTCATGGAGCAGTCGGGGCTCAGTCGCGCGAGGCCGGAGGCGGTCATCGAGTTCAGCCGCCCGCAGGGTTACGCCGAGCTGCTCGACGTGCTGCGCAGCCGCTCCTACGAGCTCTCGCGGTCGGCCGATCGGCTGCTGCCGGACGAGGAGTCCGCTGCCGACTGGTACGACAACGTCTATCTTCCGGCCCTGAAGATCATCCGCACCACTCGCCTGCCGCAACGCTACCCGTTCAAGACCGATGCAGACATGTACCTGTGGGTTCATCAGCTTCGACGCAGTCTCCAGCCGACGTGGCCCGATATCAGCTGGGCAGAGGCAGCGGAGAAGCGGGCAACCGAGCACCACGGCCCATTCTTCCGGCAGCGCCATCAGCGGTACCGCCGCACCCCGCTGCCGCGCCGTTGAGCCTCTTCGCCTGGCGGCGTGCCGGGAGCCCCGACGGCCATAGCCTGGTTCAGCTGGAGCGGCGCGGGAGGGGGTGGTACGCCGAAGGCTGGGAGGTGGTCGGCGACACTGGAGAGGCCTGGGTGGTCCACTTCACGCTGAGGACCGATGCCGCCTGGCGCACGCGGGCCGTTGTCGTCGAATCGACCGCTCCCGCGGGTTCCCGTCGGGTTCGCGCGGCGACCGATGGCGCCGGATCCTGGTTGGTCGACGGCCAGTATCGGCCCGACCTCGACGGCTGCCTCGATGTCGATCTGGCTGCGGCGCCATTCACGAACACCCTGCCGATTCGCCGGCTGGGCCTGGCCGAGGGCGAGCATGCCGAGATTCGCGCGGCCTGGATCGACGTGCCGAGCCTGGCGCTGCATCCGATGGAGCAGCGCTACACCCGCCTCGAAACGGGTGGAGCGCTCGATCGCTACGAATATCGATCACTGCCGTCGGGGCGGCGGTACCTGCTCAGCGTCGACCAGGAGGGGATCGTGGTCGAGTACGAAGCGCTTGCCACCCGCGTCTTCCCGTGACGCGCTCTAGGTGAAGGACCAGGAGCTCCAGCCCTCGATCCGAACGACCACCGCCGCACCGAACGGCGTTGCCCACTCGTCGTACTGACGATATTTCTCGAGCAGCAGGCGGATCGCGACGTCGCGGGGTGGGCCGCTCTCGACGACCGTGGCGATGCCGTCGACGCGCACCCACCAGAGCGCCTGCCAGTCTTCCGCATAGTGGTCGACGAGCAGCGAGACCCGCGGTTCCGCTGCGATGTTGCGCAGGCGGACCAGGTCGGGACCCCGCTTGGGCTTGGCGTCGACGATCGAGTAGAGCAGATCGTCCTCGAGGGCGAAGACGATCGGCACAATGTGCGGCCGTCCGTCGGGGCGGATGGTCGCCAGGCGGGCGACGCGCGCCCGCTCGACGTGGCCCCGGGCGTCCTCGACCCGCATCGGGCTCAGGAGAGCTTGAGCTGCGTAATCACGTGCTCGCCGAAGGCCTTGATGAACTCGGCCTGGTTGCGCCCGACGTTGTGCAGGTGGATTTCGTCGAAGCCCATCTCGACGTATTTCGCGATGTGGGCCGCATGCTCCTCGAGGTCGGCACTGATGAGCACGCGGTTGGTGAAATGCTCAGGGCGCACCATCTTTGCCATGCTGGCGAAGTCCTCCGGGTTGCGGATGTCCTGCTTGGGGAACGGCATCCCGCCGTTCGGCCACTCTCGGACCGCGTTATCGACCGCCTCCTGCTGGGTCGGCGCCCACGAGACATGGATCTGGAGGAGCTTCGGGGCCGATTCGGGGTCCTTGCCCGCCTCGCGACAGCCCTCTGCGAACTTGGCGAACAGCATCTCGATCTTCTCGTCGGGTGCCCCGACCGTGATCATGCCATTGGCGTGCAGGCCGGAGCGCTTCGCGTTCAGGGGGCCGGCGGTGGCCACGAAGACGGGGACCGGCTGCTCCGGGCGCGTGTAGAGCTTCGCCGATTCGAGGGTGAAATACTCCCCGTCGTGCTTGACGACCTTGCCGCTGAAGAGCTTGTCGATCACCTCGATCGCCTCGAAGAGCATGGAGCTGCGGATGCCAACCTCCGGCCATTCGCCGCCGATCACGTGCTCGTTCAGTGCCTCACCCGCGCCGAGCCCCAGCCAGAAGCGCCCGGGGTACATGGCGCCCAGCGTCGCCGCCGCGTGCGCGATCACGGCGGGGTGGTAGCGGAAGCCCGGACAGGTGACTGCCGTCCCGAATGGCAGCTTCGTGCGTTGGCCGAGTGCTCCCATGAACGACCACGCGAAGGCGGCATTGCCCTGCTGAGGGGTCCAGGGATGGAAGTGCTCGCTCACCATGAAGCCGGCGTCGAAGCCGGCCTCCTCCGCCTGGGCGCACAAGTCGAGCAGCTCGGTCGGATGGAACTGCTCGAGCATCGCGGCGTACCCGATCGTCGTCATTCCTTGCCTCATGTTCGTAGGCTTACAGCCTAACCACTCAACGGAATGACCGATGCACGTGCGCCGTTTCGACGAGGTCGCCGGATCGGGTACGAGCCGGTCTGCGACGTCGACCAGTACGGCTTCGGCTAGCCGTCGTGCGCGCTTCGTGCCGGCGTGTCAGGCTGTACCAATGACGGCTCTCGCCCGCCCGCTTCCGGTGACCGATGCCCCACTGGTCGACGGCTTCGGCCGGGTCTTGCGCTCCCTGCGCGTGAGCGTGACCGATGCCTGCCAGTTCCGCTGCCTCTACTGCATGCCGTCCGAGGAGATGACATTCCTCCCTGCGCGCGAACTGCTGAGCGTCGACGAGATCGAGCGCCTGGCTCGCCTCTTCGTGGGCCTCGGCGTGCGCAACGTCAGGCTCACCGGCGGGGAGCCGCTGGTCCGGCGCGAGCTCCCGGAGATCGTGCGGCGGCTGGCGGCGCTGGAGCCCGACGGGTTGGTTGACCTGTCGATCACCACCAATGGCTTCCTCCTCGAGCGCAAGGTCGGCGCGCTGGCAGCCGCCGGCCTGCGGCGGCTCAACGTCAGCCTCGATTCGCTCGTGCGCGAGGAGTTCGCGCGCATCACACGTCGCGACGCCCTTGTCCAGGTTCTGGCGGGCCTGCGCGCGGCGGAGGCGCACCACCGCCTGCGACCGATCAAGGTCAATGCGGTCGCCCTGCGCGGCACGACCGATACGGAGATTCGCTCGTTCGCCCACCTGGCCCGCCGGCGCGGCTACGTGATCCGCTTCATCGAGTTCATGCCGCTGGACGGCGGCGACGCCTGGTCGCCAGACGCGGTGCTCACCGGCGCCGAGCTCAAAGCGACGCTGGAGGCGTCGGTACCACGCGCGTGGCTGCCGCTGGTGCCGGTCGCGATGGACGATCCGGCGCAGACCAGCCGGGTCTATCGCTTCGCCGATGGGATCGGCGAGATCGGCTTCATCAACCCGGTCAGCGAGCCGTTCTGCGACGCGTGCGATCGGCTGCGCCTGACAGCGGAGGGGACACTGCGCACGTGCCTCTTCAGCGAGGCCGAGACAGATCTTCGAGGACCAATGCGGTCCGGCGCCTCCGACGACGAGCTCGTCGAGCTCGTGCGGGAGGCGGCCTGGAACAAGGAGCTGAAGCACCGCATTGGCGATCCGGGATTCCGGCCGCCGCCGCGCAACATGAGTCAGATCGGCGGCTGACCGCCCACCGGGCAATCAGCCGCGTCTCGGGTCCGCGGAGGATCAGCCCTCGGCGCCGTGCCGCCAGCCGCGACCGGGGCCCTTCGGGAAGTCGCCCGTGTTCAGGGCGTCGCTGAGGTTCGAGAGCATCTGGTCGGCCCGGGCCTGGGTCAGGTTGCTCGCCGCGACCGCCTTGTCGAGGTCGGCCTTGGCCACCGCGAGCACCGCCTTCGAGACGGTCGCGTAGTCGACGCTATGCGCGGCGGCGACCTCCTTGAGGGACTTACCGGAGCGGAGCTCGGTGATAAGTGCGTCGTTCGACAGCTTCAGAGCTCCGGCAGCCGCGTCGAGCAGGTCGCCGCTGAAGATGTGACGACCAACCTTGTGCCCGAAGTGGCCGAATCGAGCGCCCAGCAGGGCGCAGCCGTCACCGTTCGCCGCGGCGATTCTCGTCTTGATCTCGGCTCCCACCTCGGCCGTCAGGTCGCCGGCTGCCACGGCGGCATCGACGGCGGCGGTCGCCGCCGCTTTGGCGGCCGGTACGAGCGCGTCAGTCGAGACGCCCAGCTTGGAGGCGAAGGTGTCGAGGAAGGTCTGGCAGTAGGCGGCGCCCTTGGTCGTGTCGGGCGCGGGATTGGGAGAGCTCTGCGCGAGGGCGGAACCGATCAGGGTCCCGCCGACGAGCGCGGCGGCCATGAGGGCGCCGGCGGCGACAAGCAGCTTGGCAGTGCGCATCGGTCCTGAACCTCGTATCTCGGGCGGGCTGGAGCTCAGGTTCGCCGGGCGGCGTCAAGATGGCGTCAAGATCGGGCGCATGGGTCTTGACATCTCCTTGATTTTGCGACGGCTACGATGCGCTGGTGACCCCCCAAGCCCGGATCCTGGTCATCGAGGACGAGCCCCAGCTCCGCGCACTGCTGCGCCTGTACCTCGAGCACGAGGGCTACCGGGTGACCGATGCTGGCGATGGCGCGTCGGCCCTGGCGGCCTTCGACCAGCATGGCGCCGACCTCGTCATCCTGGACCTGATGCTCCCCACGATGCAGGGCGAGGCGGTCCTTGACGAGCTCCGCGAACGCGGGAGCGTCCCGATCCTGATCACCTCTGCCAAACGGACCGATGCGGAACGCATCGCCGGGCTCCGCGCCGGTGCGGACGACTACCTCGCCAAGCCGTTCAATCCCCACGAGCTCACGGCGCGCGTGGCGGCGATCCTGCGTCGCGCGTCGCCCGACGCCGGGGCGGACCCGCTCTTGTCGCTCGATGGCGGC
>JALYSK010000076.1 GCA_030854805.1 Chloroflexota bacterium
TACTCGCTTTCCATGGGACCGACCGCCCGAGCGGGGCGTACGATCGAGGGCACGTGGCGACGGCCATGACTGAATCGCCACAACGCTTCGCTCACGAAAGCGAGGCGGAGCTGGCAAGGATCCTCGACTACTACGGTGTCCCATGGCGATACGAACCCGACCTCTTCCCCATCTCCTGGAACGTCAGCGGCGCGGTCGTCGAGTCCTTCGCGCCCGACTTCTACCTGCCCGAGGTGGGGCTCTACGTGGAGCTGACGACCCTCAAGCAGTCCCTGGTCCGCAAGAAGAATCGCAAGCTGCGGCTGCTCCGCCAGCTCTATCCCGAGATCCACGTGAAGCTCTTCTACGCGCGTGACTTCAAGGCGCTGATGCTCAAATACGGGCGTCTCGATTTCCTGACCGATGTCGCCGCCGCCAATGGCCCCGGCGCGGTTCGATGACCGGCGCGGCGAGTGCGGTGGCAGGCTCGATCCACGACGACGTGGAGGAGATCCTGCTGAGCGCGGACGAGATCTCGACCCGCGTAGCTGAGCTGGGAGCGCAGCTGGCGGCAGACTACGCAGGGCGTACACCGGTGCTGGTGAGCGTGCTGAAAGGCTCGATCATGTTCCTCGCCGATCTGATCCGCGCCATGGACGTGTCTCTGAACGTCGACCTGATGGAGGTCAGCAGCTACGGCTCGGCGACCGAGTCGAGCGGGCAGGTGCGAATCCTCAAGGATCTGAGCAGTTCGATCGAGGGACGTGACGTGGTGGTCGTCGAGGACATCATCGACACCGGCCTGACGTTGAACTACCTGCTGCGCTACCTGGGGGAGCGGAACCCCGCGTCGGTGCGGGTCTGCTGCCTGCTGGACAAGCCTGCGCGACGACTGGCCGAAATCGAGATCGACTACCGCGGGTTCAGCATCCCGGATCGTTTCGTGATCGGCTACGGGCTCGACTACGACGAGCGCTACCGCAATCTGCCGTACATCGGGGTGCTACGGGGCTCGGTCTACGGAGCCGGCCGGGCGGGGTAACCGCCGTGGGCGAGCGGTCGAGCCGCTTCCGCCTGCTGGTCCTGCTGGGCAGCCTGGCGATGATTGGAGCCGGATTCCTGCCGTGGTGGCGCGCCGGCGGTGAGTCAGTGGCTGGAGTCACCGTCCCGGCCGCGAGCGGGATCGGCCTCGAGGGGTCCGGGGTGGTCATTTATGCGGCGGCGCTTGCGGCTCTTGTGCTGCTCGACATCGGCTACATGCGCGGGCGGTGGGGCTTCGTGCTCGATGCGCCTGCGGTCTACCTGCTGATCGGGTTGGTCGCCGGAGCCGCCCTGGCGTATCGGGCCTGGGAGCTGTGGTCGGTGAACTATCTGCCGGTGCCCGATCGGTCACCCGGCCTGGCGCTGGCCGCCGTGGGCGTCGTCCTGGTTCTCTACGGCGCGGGCACGGGCTTCGGGGAGCCGCGGCGCAGCTGATTCGAGGTGGCGCGCTAGCGGGCCGGCGGCAGCAAGATCGGTGAGAGCACGAGCCACCCGATCACGACCGCCACCAGGAGCAGGCCGAGCAGGATCATTGGGCGCAGGTCGGGGCGGTATTCGCCGGGCGGGCGCGGCGGCTCGCCGGGCACCGGGGCCTAGATCTCGCCCAGATACGCCTGGCGCACCTGCTCGTTGGCCGCGAGATTCGCGGCCGTGTCGGCGAGGATGATTCGGCCCGTCTGCATGACATAGCCGCGATTCGCGACGTTGAGCGCCTGGAGAGCGTTCTGCTCGACCAGCAGGATCGTGATGCCCTGCCGGTTGATCTCGCGGATGATCTCGAAGATCTGCTGCACCAGAATCGGCGAGAGGCCCAGCGACGGCTCATCGAGGAGAAGCAGCTTGGGACGCGACATCAGGGCGCGGCCGATGGCCAGCATCTGCTGCTCGCCTCCCGAAAGGCTGCCGCCGCGCTGCTGACGTCGCTCGGCGAGTCGCGGAAACAGGTCGTAGACGCGGACCACGCTCTCTTCGATCTCCGGTCGCGTGCGCGTGAACCCGCCCATGTGGAGGTTCTCGAGAACGGTGAGACGGGAGAAGATGCGGCGTCCTTCCGGGGCATGCCCGATGCCGAGCTTCGCCAGCTTGTACGCGTCCACCTTGGTGATGTCCTGGCCGTCGAACATGATTCGGCCGCTGCGAGCCGGCACGAGGCGGCTGATCGCCTTGAGGGTCGTGGTCTTGCCGGCGCCGTTCGCGCCGATGAGCGTCACGATCTCGGCACGGCCGACCCTGATGCTCAGCTCACGTAGCGCCTGGATGCGCCCGTAGAGCGCGTCGATCTTCTCCAGCCGCAGGATGTCGCCGTCAGCCGGCTCCGAGGAGCCCTCTTCCATGACGCCCTGTTCCGCTCGCGGCTCGGTCTCGGTCATCCCGCCGGCGCCCCGAGGTAGGCCTCGATCACCTTGGGATTACGTCTGACCTCCTCCGGGGTGCCCTCGGCAATCGTCTCGCCGTGGTCGAGCACCGTGATCCAGTCGCTGATTCCCATCACCACGCGCATGTCGTGCTCGATCAGCAGCACGGTGAGCCCGAGGTCGCGCCTGAGGCGGCCGATGAGAGCCGTCATGTCAGCGGTCTCGCGGGGATTCATGCCGGCCGTCGGTTCGTCGAGGAGCAGCAGCGCCGGGTCGCACGCGAGGGCGCGGGCCAGCTCGAGCCGTCGCTGGTCGCCGTACGGCAGGTTGCGAGCGAGCTCGTGGTCTCGGCCGGTGAGGCCCACCAGACGAAGATAGTCGCGCGCACGCTTACGGGCGGCCTCCTCCTCCAGGTTCTGTCTCCGACTGCTGAGCAGCGCGTCGATAGGGCTCGACTTGAGCTGCAGATGCATCCCGACCAACACATTCTCCAGCGCGGTCATGAACTGGAAGAGCCGAATGTTCTGGAAGGTACGCCCGACTCCTGCTCGGACCATGTCGTTCGGGCGTGCGGTTCGGAAGATGCCCATGCCGGCGATCACCTTCTCGTACCAGGGCGGCCGCGCAAGTCCGGTCGGCAGGATGATGGTGGCGATCAGCAGCGCGACCAGGGACCAGACGGCGATCGCCTGGATATTCCCCCCGGAGACGGCGATGCCGAACGCGAGGACGAGGAGTGGCGGCGCGAACCAGACCAGCGGCTCGAGCCAGGCTCGCGCCGGCGGAGCGATCAACCGCTGGCCGCCGAGCTCGATGGAGCCGTGCGTGGGCGGCAGGATTCCGGCGATCACGTTGAAGAACGTGGTCTTTCCGGCGCCGTTCGGCCCGATCAGGCTGAAGATCGACCCGCGTGGGATATCCACGCTGATATTGCGCAGCGCGCTGAGGCCACCGAACTGCTTGGTGATCTCGTGCGCGGAGAGGATGACCTCCCTGTCTGCCGTTGCCGCATCCGTACCTTCGATCGGCACGGAACTCACCGCTTGATCGATCATGCGAGTGGCTCCGCCGCCTCACCAGGCCCAGTGAGCTCTTCCAGCTCGCCTTCGGTCGTGTGAAGCTCGCGCTTGCGGCGGTTGCTCGGGAAGAGCCCTTCGGGACGCAGCAGCATCATCGACACCAGCGCGATGCCGTAGATCAGGAACTGGTACTTCAGGAAGTCGATGTCGCTGATGAACGGGATGCCGAGGGGATGCAGGAAGTTGGTGAGCTGCCTCAGGAACACGCTCTGGATGATGAAGATGATGAAGGCTCCCGCCGCCACGCCCCAGATATTTCCCATACCGCCCAGCACGACCATCGCCAGGACGGTGAACGACACGGTGAAGAGGAACTGGTCGGGGCTGACAAAGACGAGACGCGAGGCGCTGAAGACGCCGGCGAGGCCCGCCGTCGACGCGCCCAACGCGAACGCCAGGAGCTTCGTGGTGACGGTGTTCACGCCGCTGCTCGCCGCAGCCAGCTCGTCCTCGCGGATCGCCATCCAGGCTCTGCCCAGCCGCGAGTCCTCGAGCCGGTAGAGGAGGATGAGCGTGATGGTGAGAATGATCACGATCGTCACGTAGAAGGGGAGCGGATTGGCGGCGCCGAACGTGATTCCCGGCAAGGACGGCCGATCGATCCCGGCGATGCCGTTGGTGCCATTGGTCAGGTCGTCCGAGTTTGTGAAGAAGACCGGGACGATCTCACCGAAACCGAGGGTCACGATGGCGAGATAGTCGCCGCGCAGGCGGAGGGTGGGCGCTCCCAGGGCGACGCCGAACAGGGCGGCCACGAACGCGCCGAGGATGAGCATCGGCCAGAACGGAAGATGAATGCCGGTAAACGAGGAAGCGACGAGGGCGTAGAAGTACGCCCCAATGGCGAAGAACGCGGCGTACCCGAGGTCGAGCAGGCCCGAGAAGCCGACCACCACGTTGAGGCCCAGCGCCAGCAGCACGAAGATCCCGGCGCCGTTGAAGTTATCGATCCAGACCCCCTGTCTGTTGAAGCCGCTGAGCGGCGGCAGCAGGACCAGGAGCGGAAGGAGGACGGCGAGGACTGCCATCGACAGAATGACCGATATCGAGCGATGCCTCGAGAACCAGGACACTGTTCGATCCATGGTGT
>JALYSK010000102.1 GCA_030854805.1 Chloroflexota bacterium
GCGCTGACCCGGAGCTGCGACCGCTACTGCCGCGTCTCTTCGCCGCCGGCCACGGGGCTCACCTGGTCGGCATCACGGGCCCTCCGGGGAGCGGGAAGTCGACGCTCGTCAGCGCACTCATCGGGGAGTGGCGTCGCCGCGGCCGCCGGGTCGGCGTCCTGGCGGTCGACCCCTCGTCGCCGTATACCGGCGGCGCGATCATGGGGGACCGCGTCCGGATGATGGAGCACGCGGCGGACCGTGACGTCTTCATGCGCTCCATGGCCAGTCGCGGTGAGCTCGGCGGGCTGGCGGGCACGACGTGGATCGCCGCCGCAGCGCTCGACGCCGCCGGTTTCGATCCGATTCTGATTGAGACGGTTGGCGCGGGCCAGTCGGAAGTCGAGATCGCGCGGCTTGCGGAGACGACCGTCGTGGTCGAGGTGCCGGAGATGGGTGACGAGGTGCAGGCGATCAAGGCCGGCCTCCTCGAAGTCGCCGACGTCATCGCAGTCAACAAGGCGGATCGGCCCGGCGCTCAACAGGCCGCGCGTCAGCTGCGGGCCATGATGTCGACGGCCGGTGGCCGGGTGCGGCGCCAGCCGCCGAAGATCGTCATGACGACCGCAATCAGCGGTGACGGGGTATCCGCGCTGATCGACGAGATCGAGGCGCATCGGCGTGATGGGCAAGATCCCGAGCACGGACGCGAGCGGGCCCGTCACCAGGTCCGCCGGGCGCTCGCCGACCTGGCCGCGCGGCGCGCCGAGTCGCATGCCGAATGGGAGGCTGTCGTCGAGGAGGTCGTCCAGCGCGAGCTCGACCCGGCATCGGCCGCGGAACGGCTCCTCGACCGCTGATCCGCAGCCGTACCGCGGTCGGCGGCTGGTACGCTTCGTGGCCATGAGTATCGAACGGATCTTTGTGATCGGCGCAGGGCTGATGGGGCACGGGATCGCCCAGGTCAGCGCCGCCGCCGGGAAGCGGGTCACCCTCTCGGATCGCACGCTGGAGCTCGCCGAGCGCGGCGCCCAGCGGATCGCGGAAAACCTGAAGCGCCAGGTCAAAAAGGGCAAGCTCGACGTGGCGGCCGCTGACGAGACGCTCGCCCGCGTCGCGACGGCAGAGGGGACCGAGGGCGCGCGAGGCCACGACCTGCTGATCGAGGCGGTATTCGAGGACGAATCGGTCAAGCGCGAGACCTGGGCGAGGCTGACCGAAAGCGCCGACGCAGGGACCATCTTCGCGACGAACACCAGCAGTATCAGCATCACCAGCCTGGCGACCGCCACCGACCGGCCCGACCGGTTCGTGGGCCTGCACTTCTTCAGCCCGGTCCCGGTCATGAGGCTGATCGAGATCATCCGTGGGCTGGAGACGAACGAGGAGACCTATCAGGCCTGCCGAGCTTTCGCCGCGGAGCTGGGCAAGACGGTGATCGAGAGCAAGGACTATCCCGGCTTCCTCGTGAACCGGATGCTCGGACCCTTCATCAACGAGGCTGTCTTCGCCCTGATGGAGTCGACGGGGAGCGCAGAGGATATCGACACCGGGGCAAAGCTCGGGCTGAACCACCCGATGGGGCCCCTGGAGCTGAGCGACTTCATTGGCAACGACGTGATGCTCGGGGTGATGGACGTGCTCTACCGGGGTTTCGGTGACCCGAAGTTCCGCGCCGCTCCGTTGCTGCGACAGATGGTCAGCGCGGGCCACCTGGGCCGAAAGACCGGACGCGGCTTCTACACGTATGACGAGCGGGGGAACAAGGCCGGGTGACGATCGAGGTTGCGCCGCGCGACCCCTACGCGCTCACCGCAGAGGAGCGGCAGGTTCGTGACACGGTGCGCGCGTGGGCGCAGGCCGAGCTCGTTCCGACCGCCCCCCAGCGGGACGAGGAGGAGCGCTATGACCGCGGCCTCTTCGAGCGCGCCGCCGCCCTGGGCCTCGCCGGACTGCCGTGCCCGGAGGAGTACGGCGGGGCCGGAATGGGCAGCTTCGCGTGGGTCCTCGCGATCGAGGAGGTCGCGGCAGCGGAGATGGCGATGGCCGTCTCGCTCTCGGTGCACATCCTGGCCCAGCTCCCGATCATCACCTTCGGGACCGATGCCCAGAAGCAGCGCTTCCTGCCGCCGATGACCGCGGGCCGGGAGCTCGGCGCATTCGCGCTGACCGAGCCCCAGGCGGGGTCCGATGCCGCCGCCTTATCGCTCGCGGCAGTTCGCGATGGCGATCAGTACCGACTCACCGGCACCAAGATCTGGATCACCAATGGCGGCGACGCCGGCATCTTCGTCGTCTTCGCAACGGTCGACCGCGCCAGGGGCAAGGAGGGGATCACCGCGTTCGTGGTCGAGCGGGAAACGGAAGGCTTTCGGCTCGGGACCAGGGAACGGAAGATGGGGATCCGCGGCACCACCGGTTATGAGCTCGTCTTCGAGGATGCCCAGGTGCCGGCCGAGAACCGGCTGGGCGAGGAGGGCCAGGGCCTGAAGGTTGCTCTCGCCGCGCTCGGAGCGGGACGGATCAGCATTGCCGCCGCCTGCGTCGGCCTGGCGCGCGCGGCGCTCGAGCATGCGGGCCGCTACGCACTGCAGCGCACCCAGTTCGGCCGTCCCATCGGCGACCAGGAGCTGATCCAGGGGATGCTGGCCGAGATGGCGGTGGCGGTCGAGGCGTCGCGCCTCCTCACCTGGCGCGCGGCACGGATGCGCGACGCCGGAGAGCACATCGCGTCGGCCAGCAGCATGGCGAAGTGGCACGCCTCCGACGTCGCCATGCGGGTCACCACCGACGCAGTCCAGATCTACGGCGGTGCCGGTTACAGCCGGGACAACCCGGTCGAGCGCCTGATGCGCGACGCAAAGGGGGCGCAGATCTACGAGGGGACGAACCAGATCCACCGGCTGATCGTCGCCCAGCACCTGCTCGAGCAGCTTCGCCGCAGCGGATGAGGATGAGGAAGGACCGATGACCAGCGCAACGGCGACCGAGGCTCCGACGCGCCTGATGCGGACCCCCGAGATCGAGCCCCTGGTCGTCTCGCCCGAGGAGCGCGCCGCGAACCTGGTCGACCTGGTGCATCGCGCCGTGGAGCGAAACCCCGACAAGGAGGCGATGCGCTGGAAGCCGCCCAAAGCCCGCGGGGCCGACGAAGCGCGCGGCGAACGCACGTGGACCAGCCGCTCGTACCGCGAGATGTGGGACTGGGTCACTGACCTGTCGCTCGGCCTGGCGGACCTGGGAATCGCGCCTGCCGACGCGGTCTGCATCCTGGCCCGCACGCGCCCGGAGTGGGCCGTCGCGGATCTCGCTGCCCTCGCGCTCGGCGCCGTCACCTGCCCGATCTATCCGCAATCCGAGGCGGGCCAGGTCGCCTTCATCATCAACAACGCGGCCGCCAGCGCGGTGGTCGTCGAGAACGCACAGCAGGCGGCCAAGGTTGAATCGGTGAGAGCCGAGTGCCCATCGCTACGCCACGTGATCACGATGGAGTCTCACGGCAAGTTCCCACCGGAAACACTCACCCTCGACGACGTGATGGCCCGCGCCGACCAGGACCCGACGCGCCGCCGGGTCTGGCGGGAGAGCTGGCTGGCCATCCCGCGCGAGCAGCTGGCGACCGTCATCCACACCTCGGGCACGACCGCGAATCCGCGCGGCGCCATGATCAGCCACGGGAACGTGCTCTACAACTTCGAGGCGGCGAGCCAGGTCGTCGACTTCTACGCGACCGATATCTTCCTCTCGTTCCTGCCACTCAGCCATATCTATGGCCGGATCGTCGACGAGGTGGTGGCGCTCGGTCGGGGAGCGACCGTGGTCTATGCCGAGCCGCTGCTCGAGCGGCTGCCGGCCAACATGGCGGAGGTGCGCCCGACCGTCATGGGGTCGGTTCCGCGCCTCTACGAGCGGGTCTACGCTCGCGTCCTGTCGGCAGTCGAGAGCGGGCCTCCGAGTCGCCAGCGGATCTTCCAGTGGGCGGCGGGGCTGGGGCGGCAGCGCTACGCGAACCACCTGGCCGGGCAACGCGACTCGCTGTGGCTCGCTGCGCAGCTTTGGATCGCGGACCTGCTCGTCTTCCGCAAGATCCGTGAGCGGACCGGGGGCCGAGTGCGCTACTTCGTTTCGGGCTCCGCACCGCTCGCGCGCGAGATCGGTGAATTCTTCTACGCCATGGGGATGCTCGTGCTGGAGGGCTATGGCCTGACCGAGACGTCGCCCTTTGTGTCAGTCAACCGCCCGGACGACTTCGTCTTCGGCACGGTCGGCCGGCCGGCGCCGGGGACCGAGGTGATGATCGACCCTGTGACTGGAGAGATCCTGGTGCGCGGCCCGCAGGTGATGCAGGGCTACCTCAACGATCCTGCCGAGACAGCCCGTGCTATCGATCCTGAAGGATGGTTCCATACCGGCGATATCGGCGAGCTCGACGAGATCGGTCGGATCCGGATCACGGACCGGCTGAAGAACATCATTGTGCTGGCGAACGGAAAGAATGTCTCCCCCGGGCCGATGGAGGCCGCCCTCTCCTCGTCCAAGTTTATCGCGCAGGCGGTCGTGCTCGGTGACCGCCATCCGTACACGGGAGCCCTGATCGCCCCCGATTTCGACGAGCTCGGGGCCTGGGCGGCCGCCCAAGGCGTCGCCGAGATGCCGCCGGAACAGCTCGTCGAGCAGCCTGCCGTCGAGAAGCTCTTTGATGCCGAGGTGCGGCGCTCCCTCGAGGGCTTTGCCGTCTACGAGCGCCCGCGGCGCATCGCGCTTCTCCCGCGGCTCCTCTCGGAGGAGGAGGGGGAGCTGACCCCTTCGATGAAGGTCAAGAACCGCGTGGTGGTCGAGAAGTGGGCTGACAGGATCGCGTATCTCTTCGACGAGAAGGCACGGGACTGACTCCGACGCCGCTGATGGAGATGCGTGGGTCGGTGAGGGCTGAGGACGCGAGCCGAACGGACCGGATCTGCCCCTGATCGCGCGCCCCGCCTCGCCCCACGAGCCAACCACTCTCCAAGAAGCGCGAGCTCGGTTGCTTTATGCTCGTGCGACGAGCCAATCAGCACCGGAAACCCCCTAATTGGCTAGTTCCTTCGCGAGTTTGCCCGTCGTACGAGCCGAGCGTCTGCGAAGGACCGGGGCCGGCAATGGATGACCACCAGATCCGCGGTACCATCGTGGGCATGAGCGAGGTCTACATCCTCAGTGCGGCGCGCACGCCGATCGGCAAATTCGGGGGCGGCCTCTCGACGACACCCGCCACCGAGCTGGGCGCGGTCGCGATCCGCGCCGCGGTCGAGCGAAGCGGGATCGCGCCCGAGCGGGTCGACGAGGCGATCATGGGCCAGGTTATCCAGGCGGGCGCCGGCCAGGCGCCGGCGCGCCAGGCCGCCTTGAAGGGAGGCCTTCCGGCGGGCGTCAGCGCCACCACGATCAACAAGGTCTGTGGATCCGGGCTGAAGGCGGTGATGATGGGTGCAGCCGCCATTCGAGCGGGAGATGCCGACGTGATCGTTGCAGGTGGGATGGAGAACATGAACCTCGGCCCATATCTGCTGCCTGGGGCCCGCGCCGGCTACCGGCTCGGCGACGGCACCATCGTCGACTCGACGGTGCATGACGGCCTGTGGTGCTCGACCTGCAACGTGCACATGGGCCTCCACGCGGAGCGCGTCGCGGGCAAGCACGATGTCACGCGCGAGGCGCAGGACGAATTCGCGCTGCGCTCCCACCGGCGCGCGCTGGCGGCACAGGAATCGGGGGCGTTCGCCGACGAGATCGTCCCGGTCGGGGTGCCCGGCAAGAAGGGATCGACGCTCGTCAGCGCGGACGAGGGCCCTCGCGCCGATACGAGCCTGGAGGCACTCTCCAGCCTGAAGCCCGCCTTCCAGCTCGATGGCGGCACGGTCACCGCCGGCAATGCGCCGGGCATCACGGATGGCGCGGCCGCGCTTGTTCTGGCCTCGTCGGCGGCGGTCGAAGCTGATGGCCTGGCGCCAATGGCGCGCATCACCGGCTACGCCCAGGCCGACGTCGCCCCCGAATGGCTCTTCGAGGCTCCGATCTATGGCGTCCGGCGGCTGCTCGAGCGGATCGGCGCCACGCTCGACGAGTTCGACCTAATCGAGATCAACGAGGCGTTCGCGGCGCAGGTGCTGGCCGATGGCAATGAGCTTGGCTTCGACTGGGACCGAGTCAATGTGAATGGCGGTGCCATCGCGCTGGGCCACCCGATCGGGGCGTCGGGCGCGCGGGTGCTGACCACGCTCCTCTACGCATTGAAACACCGCGGCGGCCGGCGCGGTCTGGCCACTCTGTGCCTGGGTGGCGGTGGAGCCGTTGCGCTCGCCGTGGAGATGGTCTAGCCGGCCGGTCAGCTGCTGCGGGCCGCGATCCGCAGCTCCGTCAGGTAGCGTTTCGTGACGCGGCCGTGGAAATGGGTCTGGATCAGGTCACCGATGCAGTCGACCAGCCCTTCTCGCGCCGGCGGGTCCAATGCCCCGTGGCCGGAATACGTGCGCAGCAGGTCCAGATACTCGCCGGTCGAGTAGGTCGCGTCCCATTCGTGCCGGCGGAAGAGGGCGGTCCCGAAGCGGCCGGATCGGTCCAGCTCCTGGCTATTCGAGGCGATATCGCCGGCCTTTGGCAGCCGTGACGCCGTCGTCGTCCCTGGATCCCATCGCTCGTAGCAGGCCTGGACGGCCGCGAAGAAGCGCTCATCGCCGCCCGCCACGTGATGGGTCGAGATGGTGGCCAGGGCGCCGCGGAGCCTCAGCGCATCTGCCGACTTCGTCACGCGAATCTGGGCATCGATCCAGTGGAAGGCGGTGGCGGAGACGACCGCGTCGAAGGCCCGCGGCGGGAGGGGCCAGCTCTCGAACGGGGCGATCGCGACCTCGACGGAAGGGAAGCGGGCCAGCTTGCGTCGCGCGACCGCAGCCAGCTCGGCGCCGAGCTCGACGCAGACGATCTCGTAGCCACGCTCAGCGAGCGGCACGGTCGCCTGCCCCGTGCCGCAGCCGATCTCCAGGATGCGCGAGCCGGCTCGCAGGCCCGCCTCGGTCGCTAGATCCTCGAAGAGCTCGGCCGGATAGCCCGGTCGGGCGCGGTCATAGAGCTCGGCGTCCTGGTCGAATGTGCGGCGGAGTCGGTCCGGGTCCATGAGCCGCCAAGTTTGCACCCGCTCGGGCAAATCGGGAGCAACGGCGGCCGAAGCGGCAACCGTATAATCGGGCGCGTTCCGCGGCCGGCCAGCTTCCGCCTTCAGCGTGTCGCACGCAGAGGCGCCGGCCCGCGCGCGCAACAGGAGGCTGTTCACACAACCCTATGGCCAGCCAGAACCCGGTCGCGGAAGCCCCGAACATCTGGGCGGTTGCCCAGCAGCAGTTCGATCACGCCGCGGAGAAGCTCGACCTTGACGACGGCATGCGGCGTGTCCTGCGGGTCCCGCAGCGTGAGCTGACGGTCAACTTCCCGGTCACCATGGACGACGGCGAGGTCAGGGTCTTCACCGGCTACCGCATCCAGCACAACGTCAGCCGCGGCCCCGCCAAGGGCGGGATTCGCTACCACCAGGATGTCAGCCTCGACGAGGTCCGGGCACTCGCGATGTGGATGAGCTGGAAGTGCGCGTGCGTGAATATCCCTTTTGGCGGTGGCAAGGGCGGGGTCATCGTCGACCCGAAGAAGCTCTCGATCCGCGAGGTCGAGGGGCTGACACGTCGCTTCACCACAGAGATCAGCCCGCTCATCGGTCCGGACCGAGACATCCCGGCGCCCGACGTCAACACGAATGCCCAGACGATGGCCTGGATGATGGACACCTTCTCCATGCACCACGGCTACACCATCTCGGGGGTGGTGACCGGCAAGCCGATCAGCATCGGCGGCTCGCTTGGCCGCAACGAAGCGACCGCGCGCGGCGCCGTATTCACGCTGCTGCAGGCGAGCGCCGCGCTCCGCAAGCCGCTCCCCGGAGCGAGGGTCTCGATCCAGGGCTACGGTAACGCCGGGTCGATCGCGGCGACCCTGCTGGCCGACGAAGGCGCCAGCATCGTCGCGGTCTCCGACTCGAGCGGTGGCATCCGCAACCCCGGCGGGCTCGACCCGGCACGGGTGGGGGCCTGGAAGCGCGAGCACGGAACGGTGGTCGGCTTCCCCGGCTCCGAGCAGATCAGCAACCAGCAGGTCCTCGAGGTCGAATGCGAGATCCTGGTGCCGGCGGCCCTCGAGAATCAGATCACCCGCCACAACGCGCCGCGGATCAAGGCCGGGATCGTGGCCGAGGCGGCGAATGGACCGACCACCCCGGAGGCCGACGAGATCCTCAACGACCGCGGCGTCTTCGTGATCCCGGACATCTTGTGCAACGCTGGCGGCGTCACGGTCAGCTACTTCGAGTGGGTGCAGGACATGCAGAGCTTCTTCTGGACGGAGGAGCGGATCAACGAGAGCCTCAAGGGCATCATGGACCGCGCATTCGAGAGCGTGCATACCATGAGCGCCAAGCATGAGGTCGATATGCGCACCGCCGCCTACATGGTCGCCGTCGCCCGCGTTGCCGAGGCGACGACCCTGCGCGGGCTCTATCCATAGCTTGGCATAGATCGATGGGGGCGCCGGCGCAGCCGGCCCCCGTGAGCATCGGTACAGGAGGGCCGGTCGGATGCTCGACCACGAGGAACGCTTCCTCTTTCGCGAGGAGATCCTGAACCTGGCGAATTCGCTGGCCGAGGTGGGTCAGCTCGACAACGTCGAGGACCTGCTCGCCGAAGTGACGACCAGCCCGCGCTTTGACGCGGACGTCTTCACCCTCGAGCGGTCGCTCCAGGTGATGCTCGGCGGGCGCGCGGGCTCCACGCTGGTTGGGCTGCTGACGGTCGATCGCGCCGTCTTCGATGAGCTGGGGGAGATCGGCCTCTCGTCTGAGGTCCACGAGCGGATCGTCTCCTGGCGGGCCCGCTTCGGTCTCGCGATCGACAACGCCCTGAACTTCCTGAACAACCCCGACGGCATCCAGGGCCACAACTTCGGGACCCAGGT
>JALYSK010000108.1 GCA_030854805.1 Chloroflexota bacterium
GGGGCTCGGGCATCGGCTCCCTATAATGCCTGCTGCGCCGGCCGGAGTGGCGGAATGGGCAGACGCGTCGGTCTCAAACACCGATGAGGGCAACCTCGTGTGGGTTCAACTCCCACCTCCGGCACCACCCCGCCGAAACAGATGCGCCGGCCCTTGCGGGCCGGCGCATGTGCTCAAGGAGCGAGTGAGTCTACCTGGGACCGCGGAGGGTCTCCGGCGGCTCTTCCTTGGGTGCGGAACCGGAGTCATGATCGCTCGCCGCGGCGATCGAGGCCTGGTTGGCCGCTTCGGTGTCGCTCGTCGTGCCGGCCAGTGAGCCGGTGACGCCGGCTTCGCTCATCTGAGCTGCCGCTTGAGCACGAGCCTGGTCGCTCGTGACGCCCCCGGCCAGTGAGCCGGTGACGCCGGCTTCGCTCATCTGAGCTGCCGCTTGCGCACGAGCCTGGTCGGATTCGCTGACCGCAGCGCCCTTGGCACCGTCACTCCGATCGCTCGCTGCGGCGATCGACGACTGCCATGCCGCTTCGGTAGAGTCCGCGCGATCGCTCGCTGCGGCGATCGACGCCTGCTTCGCCGCTTCGGCCGCTCCCGTGGTGCTTGCGCGATCGCTGGCCGCGGCCACGGACCGCTGGAACGCCTCATCGCCTGCCACGGCCCCGGCACCCTGCCGCGCGGCTTCGGCGATCGAGGCATCCTGCCAGGCCTGGTTGGCCTCTGCCGATGCGGTGCCCCCGGCGCCCTGCCGTGCCGCCGTGGCGCTCGAAGACTCCTGCCAGGCCGCGTTGGCCTGCGCGTTTGCCGCAGCCGCGACGTCCTGCCGCGCGCCCGTGGCGCTGGAAGACTCCTGCCAGGCCGCGTTGGCCTGCGCCGAAGCCGCCTGCGCACCCTGCTGTGCCGCCGTGGACCGGGAAGCGTCCTGCCAGGCCTGGGTCTGGGAGGTCGTGCTGCCCGACTGAACGCCGCTTCCGGCAGGGAGATGCCCGAGCTGCGTGCCGATTCCGGCGCTGATTGCCAACGTACCGACCAGCACGCCGCTCACGATGAGCTTGCGCCGGAAGGCATCTGCCTCTTCGGCTGTTGGGAAGTGCAGGCTGATCGCGTGACCTTCGGTGTCATCCTCGTCGGTCGCGACGCGAACCTCGACGGCCAACGCTGAGTCGGCGTGCCCCTGAGTGTCGGCGTCATCTGCCTGGAGGACTCGAATGCGCTTCGGAGCCGCGTCCGAAGCGACCTCCTGAAGCCAATGGTCGTCGGCCATGGCGCCTGCTGTGTTGTCCCCGAACTGGAGGGTATAGGTCTTGTCGGCCATCAAAAGACTCCTTGGGCTTATTACGCCGCCCCTCCGGTCCCGCGCCGCGGTGACGGTGCTCCGACAGTAACCCTACGCCCGCAACGCAAGCGAGCCAGCACGCGACCGTCCAACTGTCCGATTTGCGACACCGAATTACGAGGTCGACGGCCCGCTCAGCAGTTCGCCCGCCATCTCCGCGAAAGCGCGTGTGTGAAGGCACCCACGCCGCAGATATTACAAACGAAGGGGAAGTGGCCTGTGGCGGAAGAGGCGCCTAGCGGGCGACCTGGACGCGGGAGCGGGCTGTGGGAGCGCGCCGCGCGGCTTCGCGGCTCGCCCACCAGACCCGGAGCACGGTCTCGAGCTGGCGCAGACGACCGTCGATGCGGCGGCGGGCCTGCACGCGGCGGCGGACGAGGAGGCTGTAGGCGACCGTCCCGACGATCAGGCCCGCCAGCACCAATAGGGATTCGAGCTCCGAAAAAGGCATGCCGTGATTGTCGCCGCCGCCATCGAGAGCGACATGAGCCGATAGTGCCAGCCCGATCCGCCAATCGGCCGAACGCGACATGCCCGAGGCGCCATCGGCTAGTATCGCGGGCGGTCGGCCCGTTGCGGGGTCGGCCACCGGCCGTCGGCGTTCTCACCGCCGGCGGCCAGCCACAGCGCCGTCGAAGGAGGACCAGGCAGGCCGATGACGGACGAGACGGTGGAGTGTTTCAACTGCGGGCACGCCAACCCAGTGTGGGCCCAAGTCTGTCGAAACTGCGGGGTCCCCCTTCGTCCGGGTGTCGCGCGCACCGCTCCCAGCGGCCGCTTTCCGACCGACCGCGACTCGCTGATCTCGCTCATCGCCGCGTTCGGCACGATCGCGGCCGCCATCGTCGTTGGGCTCTTCCTGGCGAACCTGAGTCCCTCCGAGCCGACGATCGGCCACGGCTCCGCGAGTGCGAGCGGCACCGGGGCGCCTGCGTCGAGCCCCGCTCCTGAGGCGAGTCCGGTGGCCGCGGCGACCCTTACTCCGGCGCCGACCCCGGTTCCACTCTCCGGGACACTGGTGTTCGGGACTGGCGTAGATCGCTCCGGCAACCTGATCGGCAAGACCGACACCTTCGCCCCGGGAGGCACGTTCGCGCACCTGGTCACCAATTCCGCCGCCTTCGGGACAAACCAGATCGGCGAGCGGGTGGTCAAGATTGCGGCGGACGGCAAGGAGTCGCAGGTGGTCGACCCGGCTAGCAACACCATCGGCGTCAGCCCGAACGCCAAACAGGCCGCCATCGGACCGATCGCGACCGACAATCTGCGTAATGCACTCGGGGGGCCGGGGAAGTACCGAATGGAGATCTACCTCGGCAAGAAGAAGATCGCGCAGGGCGTCTTCACGCTGACCGGCGGCTGATCTCTTCCCAGGCTGCGCCATAGAGGTCGGCGCGAATCGGCAGGTACCCGGGGTAGTCCCGCTTTGCCCGGTCGACCACTCTCGACTCGAGCGTGACCACCGCGAGCGGATCGGTGGTCTCCAGCAGCACATTCCCATTCGGATCGACCACGACTGACGGGCCGCCAATCAGGACGCCGCTCTCGGGATGCGGCCGGTTGACGGAGGTCACGTAGACAGAGCTGGTGAGCGCGATCGCCCGGAAGACCAGTTTCCAGCGCGGATAGGTGCGCTCCTCGCTGGCGCGCGGCACGAGGATCGCCTGCGCACCCTGCGCGCCCAGCAGGTGCGAGCCCTCCGGCCGGTTGATATCGGAGCAGATCTGCACGCCCACCGGCAGCCCGAACGCATCGATCCTCCGCGGGGCGTCCGTTCCCGGCTCATAGTGGCTCGTCTCCCAAAAGCCCGGCTCCTCCGGCAGGTGCACCTTCTCGTAGGTCGCCACCAGCTCTCCCGACCGATCGAAGACCAGGGCGCGGTTCGTTCGCCGTCCGTCAGGCCCTCGATGGATGATCCCTCCCACCAGGCCGATGCCGGCTCCCTGCGCCGCCTCCGACTGGACGGCTGCGCGCGGCCCATCCGTACCCTCGGCGTCGTCGTGCACGGGCACCTTCGTGGCGGGTCGCCACGGGTTGAGCGGAATCTCTGGCAGGAGCGCAAGGTCGGCACCGCGATCGGCGGCTTCTTCCAGGCGCTCCTTGAGGCGCGCCGCCCCGTCGGCCTCCCAGAAAACGTCGGAGACGAGGGCGACGGTTAGGCGCCCGTCGGCCCGCGCCGGCGCGAAATCGGTCATGCGGCGTACGGTAGCCGAAGCGCGACCACCTTCCGAGCCGGGTCTGCCACAATGCGATCCATGGCGGTGCCGACGACGCCCAGCATTCATGTCGCGCGCGACCAGAATCACCTTGCCTGGGATCCACTCATCCCGCCGGTCGCCAGCGTCGGGTCGGGAGATGTGGTCGAGTTCGACTGCCTCGACGCCTCGTTCGGCCAGCTGACCGCCGAATCGACCACCGCCGATCTGGCCGATCTCGACTTTGCGCGGGTCGACCAGGTGAACGGACCGGTCGAGGTGGCGGGTGCGTCTCCCGGCGACACGCTGCAGGTCGACCTGCTCGAGTTCGCAACCGCTGACTGGGGCTGGACGGCATCGATCCCCGGGTTTGGCCTGCTCGCCGACGAGTTTCCCGATGGGAGCTACAAGGTCACGCGCTTGACGCCTGGAGCGGAGCAGGCCGAGTTCTGGCCCGGCATTCGGGTGCCACTGGCGCCTTTCTGCGGCGAAGTGGGGGTGGCACCCGAGACCGGGCCGCGCTCGACGATTCCGCCCGACCTGCACGGGGGCAACATGGATACACGCCACCTCGTGGCGGGCTCGACGCTCTTTCTGCCGGTCTTCACGCCGGGAGCGCGGATCTCAATGGGCGATGGGCACGCAACGCAGGGTGACGGCGAGGTGTGCGGCACGGCCATCGAGACGCCGATGCGCGCCCGGGTTCGGCTGACGATCCGCCGGGACGTCCACCTCAGTGGCCCCGAGTTTCTCGCGGCGCCGGATCCGCACGCGACCCTGCGGAACGGCCGGCGCTACGCGACCGATGGGATCGGTCCAGACCTCATGGCCGCGGCGCGGGACGCGCTCCGGCGGATGATCGAGTGGCTCGGCCGCGAGCACGGTCTCGAGCCGATGGCGGCCTACCTGCTGTCGAGCGTGGCGGTCGACCTGCGCATCAGCGAGATCGTCGATGTTCCGAACTTCGTCGTGACCGCGTACTGCCCCCTCGGCATCTTCGCGTAGCCGCGCGGGCCGGGCCGGCCGCATCGGTCAGTCCGCCGGTGCCTCTCCGCCGAAGATGTCGCCGATCCGCTCCAACGCTTCGGGGTTGCGCGCGCGAAGAACGAAGTACACGACGATCCCGATCGCCATCCAGGCCGCAGCAATTGGCGCGGTCCAGCTCAACGCTCCCTTGAACGGCGCCAGCTCCAGGTTGACGATCGGGATGGTCAGCCCGCCGATGACGGACAGGAAGGCCGGGACCATCGCGATCACGCCCAGGACCGGGATGATGAGGTGCTTCACGACGTTGAACTCGTCGCGCCGCTCCCGGAGGTAAAAACCGATGACCGCCACATTGACGGCGATGTACATCGAAGCGAAGAGCAACCCGAGCAGGGTGCCGATGAAGACGTAGATGTTGATCGGCCCAAGCCCTTCGAACGGGTCGTTGGCGAGGACCAGCCCTCCAGCGACGGCGACCACGATCGCCAGCATGCCCTGGGCGTGCACCGCGTTGACCGGGGTGCGGCGGGTGGGGTGGATAGCCGCGAACCACCGCGGCAGCAGGCCGGATCGGCCCATCGAGTAGACCGACCGCGTCGCTGCGGTGGCACCCGAGTTGGCGTTGGCGAGCGAGCTGTTCAGGATCGCGAAGATGACGAGCAGGCCGCCCAGCGTCCCGAGCACCTTGGTCGCCATGAAGCCCCATGGGTCGCCGCCGTTGAAGGTGTAGAACTCCTTCATCCGGTCCGGACCGAAGAAGACCGTTGCTGCGTAGTAGTTGAAGACGTAGAAGGCACCGACCGCGATGGTCGACCAGATGACCGCACGCGGGATGGTCCGCCGCGGCTCACGGGCCTCCTCCGCGAGAGGCGCGGCGGCCTCGAAGCCGATGAATGCCAGCAGGCAGAAGATCATCCCCTGGAAGGCCGGTTGGACCCCCTGATCCCCCGGCACGAAGACGCTCAGCGTGTTCCGCGAGCCAGCGTTCAGGATCAGCAGGGCCGAGATGAAGACGAAGATGGCGATCTCGATCGCGCCCAGCACCACTCCGGTTCGTGTTGAGAGGCTGATGCCGCTGTAGACAAGCCACCAGACCGCCAGCCCGCACGCAACCGCGAGCACGATCCACATGTAGGCCACATCGATCCCGAGATAGGTCGACAGGAGCGCCGCGCCGTAGAAGCCGAATGCGGCCAGCAGGATCGGCGCGACGAGAGGCTCGGCGAGCGCAAAGGCCCAGGCCATCAGCCAGCCGAAGACTGGCCCCAGGCCTCGCCCGACGTACGTGTACATCCCTCCGGCGGAGGGCAGGTGCTTCGCGAGCTGGCCGATCGAGTAGGCCGTGAACAGGCAGGCCACCATCGCGAACAGCACGGCGAGCGGCGTGATGCCTCCAGCGAAGCTGGTGGCGGCTCCGATCGACAGGGCGGTGGCGACGGCCGGCGCCATGTGGGTGATCGATTGGAATAGCACCTCGGGCAAGCCGATCGCATCGCCCTCGAGCTGTGGTGAGGTGGCCCCCAGGCCCTGCGCGGTTGAGGTCACGAACATGTCCTCCTGCGATTGGCCCCCTGCCGCCCGACCCCCGCCCGCGACGATCATGCCATGGTAGTCAGCCTGGGAAGGCCGAGGCCAGCGGCAAGTCAAAGTCTGGTTCGCCGGGATCGTTAGATTCAGATGCAGGCCGCACTACGACGGCCGGACGGGTTCGATTCGGGCATAGTGCAGGCTGAGAGCCGCCTCTGACGATGTGGACGGCCTGAATCGGACTTAGTGCGGCGCTGGTCCGAATTTGGCGACAACCACGCGCTCAGGCGCGCCGGAGCAGCGCCACGAAGTACGAGGCGTTGCGGGTTACGTCGGAATAGTCGCCGGGGCGGAGACTGCCGATCTCGTTGTAGCGCGCGAGGAACCGCTCGGCTGCCTTCCGGCCGTCACTCTGCCCGCGACCGCTCGAGGCCGGCGTGAAGAACGGGCAGTCCAGGTAGACGCCGACCCTAAACGCCTTCCCGGTGACAGTTTCGAGGCTCTGCCCCTCGAAGCGTCGTGCGAGCGCCAGCAACTCCTGGTACGTCACCCGATAGCGCCCCCTCTACTGCGCCAGGGTGCCCAGAAACTCGCGGACCAGATTCTGGAAATGGTAAACCCCGTTCTCGCGCTTCGCACTGAATCGGCCCGCCTCATAGGAGCGTGAGCGGAGCCCGCGCTGCACCTGCTCGCAGATGACGATGTCCTCCTGCTGGATCTCGTCGGAGAACGCGATCGTCTGCTGCATCGACTCCCAGCCCGGACCGCTCCCTGGCTCCGCGAAGAACCATTCAAAGATGGTGAGGGTCCGGTCAGGCCCCATCGGCAGGATCACGTTGGAGCTCATGTTGTCCTGGTAGATGTTGAACATCGTGTTCGGGAAGAGCCAGTAGTAGAGGGCCGAATCCTCGCCATCGGCGGAGCGCAAGTAGCGGCGATCGCGGCCCGGCTCCTCGCCCGGCTTCAGCTCGCGGATGGGCGCGTGCTGCTTGGAGTAATAGCGGAATTCCTCGACGCGGTAGGAGTCGTAGTCGAGCTCCTTGTAGAGCTGCGGGTGGGCGATCGGCAGGTGGTAGCCCTCGAGGTAGTTGTCGACGTAGACCTTCCAGTTGCACTCGATCAGGTACTCGCGGCGCTCGACCGGGCGCATCCGATCGACGTCGTACCCGGCCGATGCCACCTCGGCCGGGATCGCGCCCATCACCTCGCGCAGCGGCGGCGCATCGGCCGAGAGGTTGACGAATACGAAGGGGCCCCATCGGTCGACCCGGATGGGCATCAGGCCGAAGTCCTCCTTGCGGAAGTCCTCGGTCTCCTCCATCTCCGGGCAGGCGCGCAGGGTCCCGTCGAGGCCGTAGGTCCAGCCGTGGTAACGGCATTGAAGCGACTTGCGGTTGCCGCGCGTGAGCGCGACCTGGCCTGCTCGATGCCGGCATACGTTGTAGAAGGCGCGCAGCTGGCCGTCGAGGCCGTGGGTGATGACGACCGGCTCGTCCAGCACGGTCCCCGGCACGAAGTCGCCGACCCGCTGCAGCTCGTCCGCGCGCGCCACCAGCTGCCAGGTGCGACCGAAGACGCGCTCCTTCTCCGCCTCGAGGATGGCGGGCTCGAGGTAATAGCGCTTTGGAAGCGTCGACGCGCGGGAGAGCGGGATCCGTGGGACTGCTTGGGCATCGCCGGTCACGTATCGGAGTGTAGCGGCGCTGAACCTCGACATCGGCGGCGCCCGAGCGTAGTCTTGCGCACCACATACTGACCAAGCATCGCCCTTTGATGGGTCAACGGAGGATGGAATGCACATGTCTGCGCGAACCGGGGCGATCTGGGGAATCGTCGTCCTCTTCGTCCTCTCGGCCTGTCAGAGCCCGGCAGGAAGCGGCATCGCCGGATCCCCCGCCATCTCGGGCAGCGCCAGTGCATCCGCCGCGAGCAGTCCTGTCGCCACCGTTCCAGATGCTCAGCTCGTGCTGCCCGGCACCCTGTTCGTCTGCATCGACATCCCCTACCCGCCCCAGGAGGCGTTCGACGATCAGGGGAATGCAATCGGCTCCGACCCGGACATCGCCACGGAGATCGGTAGGCGTCTCGGGCTGGAGGCAAAGTTCCAGAACACCGTCTTTACCGTGATCATTGCTGCGCTGACCGGCGGCAAGTGCGACGTCATCGTGTCCGCGCAGAACATCAACGCTGATCGGCTGAAGCAGGTCGACATGATCCCGTATTTCAAGGCGGGCCAGTCGTTCGTGGTCGCCAAGGGCAACCCGAAGGGAATCAAGACCAAGGACGACATCTGCGGCAAGATCGTGTCGGTCCAGAACGGAACAACCGAGCTGGACTACCTCCAGGGGGTTGGGGATTATGCCGGTGCGGGACTCTCCGACGCGTGCGTCAAGGCCGGCAAGGCCGCGATCACGATCAAGCAGTACGACAAGGACAACGACGCCCTACTGGCTCTCCAGAGCGCAGTCGCTGACATCTACTTCGCAGACTCACCAGCGGCAGGCTACTACGTCACGCAGCACCCAGACCAGTTCGAGCTCTCGGGCCTGACGCTCGACGTTGCGATCGAGGGTATCAGCGTCGCGAAGACGAATACCGATCTGCGGGACGCTGTGAAGACGGCCCTGCTTTCGATGATCGATGACGGAAAGTACGCTGAGATTCTCAAGAAATGGGGCGTGGAGGACGGGGGCCTGACCGCCGTCGAGGTCAAGAGCGGAAAGCTCGCGCCGTGAGCCTCGGCGAGCGAGACTGAGGGACTAATCCAGGGCAATGCCACGCCCGCGGGCAAGGCTTGCCCTCTTCGGCGTCGCGCTGGTCCTACTGCTCATAGCGGGGTGCGGGACGTCCAAGCCCGGCTCATATGTCTACGACTGGAGCATCTTCTGGGACTCGTTGCTCCGGCCGAGTCCCCGGATCATCAACGGGATCTGGCTGACGGTGTCCATCGCCATCGTCAGCCAGTTCATCGGGATCGTGCTGGGCGTGTTCGGAGCTCTCGGCCGACTGGCAAAGCTGAGACCAGCGCGATATCTCGCCAACACCTACGTCTGGGCCTTCCGCGGCACGCCGCTTCTGGTCCAGATCATGTTCCTGTACTACGGCCTGCTGGTGACCAGAATCTATGCGTGGCCTGACATTTCGCTGCTGGGCATCTCGATCCCCAGTGCGATCCAGGCGGGAGTGTTCGCGCTCGGAGTGAATGAGGGCGCGTACATGACGGAGATCGTCCGAGCCGGGATCCTCTCGGTTGACCCGGGCCAGATGGAGGCCGGGAGATCGCTCGGGATGACCTACGGACTTGCGATGCGGCGCATTGTCTTGCCCCAGGCGGCTCGGGTCATCGTGCCGCCGCTGGGCAATGAGTTCAACAACATGCTCAAGACGACCTCGCTCCTTGTCGTGATCTCCGTACCAGAGCTATTCGTTACCTTTTCGCAGCTGAATGGCAGCGGCAGGACCAGCTTCCATCCCTTTGAGCTCTTCCTTGCGTGCGCTCTCTGGTTCCTTCTGCTGACCACCATCTGGAGCGTTATCCAGGTCTTCATCGAGCGGCGAGTGGGACGTGGTGCCGGAACCGCCCAGTCGGGTCCAGGTCTCTTCGAGCGGCTGTTTGGCACCCGCCTGAGTCCAACCGCAGATCCAGGCCGTGTGAGCGGCGGTCGGTAATGGCGCAGATCTCCGAGCACATCCTCGACGCGCTGGGTGAGCAGCGGCCAGCAGCGGACACCGCCGTGCAGGCCACCGACGTCCAGAAATGGTTCGGCCGGCTGCACGTCCTCAAGGGAATGTCGCTCACGGTGAAGCGCGGAGAGGTCGTGGTCATCATCGGTCCGTCCGGCTCGGGGAAGACCACGTTCATCCGGTGCATCAACCACCTGGAGAAGATCCAGCAGGGCCGAATCTTCGTGAACGGCCACATGATCGGCTACCGCGAGGTGAATGGGCGTCTGGTCGAAGATCGTGAGCGCAATATCGCGCGGCAGCGGCAGGAGATCGGGATGGTCTTTCAGCGCTTCAACCTCTTTCCGCACCTGACCGCCCTGGAAAACGTGATCGAGGCGCCGATGCAGGTCCGCGGCGTTCCAGAGGCTGATGCGCGCTCGTTGGGAGCAGATCTCCTCGAGCGCGTGGGATTGAGCGCCAAGGTTGACGTCTACCCGGCCCAGCTCTCAGGCGGTCAGCAGCAACGGGTGGCGATCGCCCGGGCGCTTGCCATGAACCCAGCCCTTCTCCTCTTCGACGAGCCTACGAGCGCCCTCGATCCGGAAATGATCGGCGAGGTGCTCGAGGTGATGAAGCGCCTGGCGACGGACGGCATGACGATGATCGTGGTGAGCCATGAGATGGGCTTTGCGCGGGAGGTCGCGGACCGGGTGGTCATGATGGACGACGGCGTCATCCTCGAGGAGGCAGCCCCGAATACGCTCTTTGCCAACCCGCAGCACGAGCGGACGAAGGCGTTTCTGTCGAAGGTCCTTGTCTGAGCGGCCTCAACGCCTGAGGCCGTACACCTCGGCGCGGGGCAGGCGTGCCGCTTCCTCCGCTGCGTGGACCGGTTCTGTTGCCGGCTTCAGCGCGACGGGCACGTCCTTTGGCTTTCCCCCTTCGCGCTGTATGAGCCATCGCAGGCCGACCTCGGTCAGCTGTCCCCCGCCGGCGGTGCCCGGCTCGATAAAAGGTGCGGTGAGAAGGCGGCGCTGATGCAGGCGCTCGACCGCGAGCTGCATCCTGAGCGGGTCGATCCCCAGCTCCTCCGCCAGCGGCGTCAGGTCGACATACTCGTTGGGCCGGCGGCGCAGGAAGCGCAGGATCGCCTCGTCGAGCTCATCTCCGTGGAGTGCCGACCCGTGGGGCGGCGCGATCGTTTTCGCGCCTCCTGCTGACGGGGTGACCGTGAGGGCTCGGTCACCCTGCTGGGCGGGCCGCGGTCGGCGGCGCGGGGCCGGCTTCGTGTTCACGATCGCAGGATAGCGGCTGCTCGCCTACCCGAACGTCGAGCTCAGCTCGACGCGAACCGGAAGGCCCGCCGCCTGGCGTACCGACTCGTCGATCCGATCGTCCCAGGCAACCTGTTCCGGCAGCTTCACACGCCACGGCACGCCCTCGATGCTGACCACAACCGGCAGTGGCCCCGGCCGACCGCGCAGGACCGACTGCACCGCCTCGAGGGCGGGCTGCAGCCGATCGGCGCTCACCGCCCCCACGAAGATGATATCGATGGTCGCTTCCGCCCCGGCGGGCGCGGACTGAAGTGGGACAGCGCCGGCCGGCGCTGGAGCCTCGTCGGAAAGCCCCGCGAGCACCGCCACGGGGGCGTCGACCGTGATTGCAGCCGAAGGCGGAGCGTCGATCGGCAGGGCGGTGCGGCCGTTGCCGTTGGTCCCTGGCCGGCCGGACCGCGCGCGGAGCAGGCGGTCACGTTCCACGCCGAAGGCGACTGGCCCCATGCGCAGCGCGTCCTCCCAGGCGTGGACCGCCTCGCACAGCAGCTGCGAACCCTCGTCGCGGTGGTCGACGCGGCCGGTGATCAGCACGCGGGAGTCATCGGTCCAGGCGTTGGCGGTCTGCTCGAAGACCTTGGGAAAGACGACCACCTCGACCGAGCCCTGGAGGTCCTCGACGGTCGCTACCAGCATGGTCGAGCCGGCCCGGGTGACGACCCGGCGCGAGGACTGAATGATGGCGCCAATGGTGACCTTGGCCTGGTCGGTCTCCTCGGCAAGGTCGCCGGTGTAGGCGGTCACGTATTCGGGCAGCGCGTCGGCGATATCGCCCAGCGGATGCTCCGACAGGTAGAGGCCGATCAGCTCCTTCTCCCAGCGCAGGCGCTCGCGTCGCGGGATCTCCTCTCCGTCGTCGAGGAACTGGACCGATTCGTCGACGGGCATGGCGAACAGGTCGAAGAGGGTCGACTGCCCGGCCGCCACGTCGCGCTGGTGCCGCCCTGCCGACTCCAGGGCCACGTCGAGGCGGTTGAGCAGCGCCCCCGGCGTTCCGAGCGAGGAAAGCGCCCCGGCCTTGATGAGCGACTCGAACACGCGCTTGTTGACGGTTCGCAGGTCGATCCGCCGGCAGAGGTCGTCAAGTGAGCGGAACGGTCCCGGCTCATCGCCGCCATCGCGCACCGCGGTGATCGCCTCGATCGCCCCCTCGCCCACGTTCTTGACCGCGGCAAGGCCAAAGCGGATGGCCCGGGTGTCGTCGGCATCCGTCTCGACCTCGAACAGGGCGTGGGAGCGCTGGACGTCGGGCGGGCGGACCTCGATCCCCAGCCGCCGGCACTCGGCGATCACGGCGGCCACCTTCTCGGCGCGCTCCCGGAAGCCGTTGAGCACCGCGGTCATGAATTCGACCGGGTAGTTCGCCTTCAGGTAGGCGGTCTGGTACGCGATCAGGCCATAGCAGAGCGCGTGCGCCTTGTTGAATCCGTAGCGCGCGAAGGGCTCGAAGGCGGAGAAGACCTGGTCGACGATGGCGGAGCTGATCCCCTTGCGCCGTGCGCCGGCCTTGAACTTGGCCTCGTGCTGGCGGAGGACCTCTTCCTTCTTCTTGCGGATCGCGTAGCAGAGGTTGTCCGCCTCCGGCCCGGTGTAATCGGCCATGGCGATGGCTGCGGTCATGATGTCTTCCTGGTAGACGAAGATCCCGTACGTGTCGCGCAGGGCGGGCTCCAGGCTCTCGTGCAGGTAAGTGACCGGCTCCTCGCCGTGCTTGCGGCGGATGTAGGCCGGGATATTGGCCATCGGCCCAGGGCGGAAGAGGGCGACCATGGCGGCGAGGTCGCGCACCTCGGTCGGCTTCAGCTCCTTGACGTAGCGGCGCATCCCGGAGCCCTCGAGCTGGAAGATGCCGGTCGTCTCGCCGCTGCCCAGCAGTTCGTACGTCTTCGCATCGTCGAGCGGCAGCTTGTCGACGTCGATCTCCACTGACCGATGCTTCCGGATCAGGTCCACCGCATCGGCCAGGATGGTCAGGTTGATCAGGCCCAGGAAGTCGAACTTCAGCAAGCCCAGCGCCTCGCAGGCGTGCATCTCGAACTGGGTCATCGTGGTCCTGCCGTCCGTGGCGCGCTGCAACGGCATGATCTCGGTGAGCGGCTCGCGGCTGATGACGATGCCGGCCGCGTGGGTCGAGGCGTGGCGCGCGACCCCCTCCAGCTGCTTGGCGATGCTCATCAGCTTCTCGACCCGTTCGTCGCCGGCCATCAGCTCGCGCAGCGAGGGCGAGAGCTCGACCGCGCGGTCGAGGCTGATGTTCAGCTCGTTGGGGACCGCCTTGGCGACCCGGTCCGCCTCCGCGTAAGTGAGCCCCATGGCCCGGCCGGTGTCGCGGATGGCGGCCTTCGCGCCCAGCGTCCCGAAGGTGATGATCTGCGCCACCCGGTCCTCGCCGTACTTGCGCGCGACGTAGTCGATCACCTCGTCCCGGCGGCTGTCCTGGAAGTCGATGTCGATATCCGGCATCGTCACCCGGTCCGGGTTGAGGAAGCGCTCGAACGGGAGCCCGTACTCGAGCGGGTCGACCGGGGTGATGCCGAGCGAGTAGGTGACGATGCTTCCCGGCGCCGAGCCGCGGCAGGTGGTCATGATCCCCTGCTCGCGCGCGAATCGGATGAAGTCGGCCACGATCAGGAAGTAGCCGCTGTACCCCATCCGATCGATGATCCCCAGTTCGTAGTCGAGCCTGTGACCAATCGCATCCGTGAGGCTGGCGTATCGGTCAGGCAGCCCGCGCTCGCACTC
>JALYSK010000117.1 GCA_030854805.1 Chloroflexota bacterium
TCGTACGCCCGAGCGACCAGCCTCCGCTCATCTGCCGGGCATCAACGAGTGCTGTGGAGTCCGCGGCCATCGCGGAAGAGCTCAATCGTCGTGATCGACGAGGAGGCGGCCCGGCTGATTGAGGAAAGGTAGGCGAGCGATGGCATGAGCCGCATCGAGTCGCCGGCTCTCCGCGGAACGCTACTCGGCTGGCTGCTGACGTTCTGGAACCCGATCATGAAACGGCTGCTCCGATCGAAGCTGCACTGGCCATGGAGCCGCTGGTTCGCGGTCGTCGAATGGACCGGCCGCCGCAGCGGGCGCCGATACAGCACCCCGGTCGCCTACCTTCTTCGCGGCGAAGAGGTATGGGTGACGACCGGCGATGCCTGGTGGCGGAACCTGCGTTCCAACCCCCTGATGCATGTGTGGCTGGCAGGGAAGCAGGTCGTGGGCGATGCCGCGCCGGTCACGGACTCGTTGGAGTCGGCCCAGCTCCACGCGACGTTGTTTCAGGTCAGGCCGTTCTTCGCTCGGCTTGCCGGCCTGCCGCCGAGACCTGGCGGACCCGTGATCGCGAGGGCTATCAACGCGGGCCGTGTTCTCGTCCGGATCAGGCTGCGCGTCGGGGGCTCGGCGGCGGGCTAGAGGGGCGGGAGCTCGATGAGCGCAACTCCGCGTAGGTCGAGCACGATCCCGCTCGAGGTGCGGGTCCAGCGCAGCACGACATCGCGACATGGGAGCCACTCCAGGGTTTAGCGTACCCTGGTTGGTCGGTGCCGCATACGAAGGCGACGCGGAATGAGATCTCTGATCTTCGACCTCGATGGCACCCTCGTCGACACCGTTTACGCACATGTCTTCGCCTGGCAGCGGGCGCTCGCCGAAGCGGGTCTGCCCATCGCAGGTTGGCGGATCCATCGGCGGATCGGAATGAGCGGTGGCCTCTTCACTCGCGCGGTCGCTCGGGAGGCCGGCCGGCCATTGAGCGATGACGAAGCGGAGACGATTCAGCGACGCCACGGCCTGATATTTCGTGAGCTCCTGCCGGAGCGCCGGCCCTTGCCGGGAGCGGTAGAGCTCCTGGCTTGGCTACGAGGGAACGGCATCCCGCACGGGATCGCGACGTCCGGCCGCCGGCCTGAGATCGACGCCTCGCTCGAGGCGCTCGGTGTCCCGGCGGACATGGTCGTCATCGATCGCGGTGACGTCCTCCGGGCCAAACCCGAGCCGGACTTGTTCCTCGCCTGCCAGGAGCGGCTCGGGGTGGCCGTGGCTGACTGCTACGTTGTTGGCGACGCGGTTTGGGATCTGCTCGCCGCCAGGCGCGCCGGCATGCTCAGCGTTGGCCTGCAATCAGGCGGGTATGGCGAAGACGAGCTCCTGGCTGCCGGCGCCTTCCGGGTCTATCGGGATGCGAGCGACCTTCATCGGTCGATCGACGAGCTCGGCATCTAGCCCCAACCAGAACGGTTACCCGCTTCATCCCGACGACTACGGCGCCAGCGTGATGTACGCGCTCTTCAGCCAAACCTGCAGTCGGGGGTGACCTTGCCCAGGGCACTCTCGAGAGCGGCCAGCTCCTGATCATCGAGTTGCTCGACGAATAGTTTCGAGACCCCGCGCGCATGGACCGGCGCGGTCTCGGCCAGGCGGGCAACTCCCGCGTCGGTCAGGGCGACCACGACACCACGTGCGTCGGCATCGGTACTGGCTCGCCGAACGAAGCCTTCATCAACCAGCCGGGCGACACGGCGGGTCATGCCCGACCGCGAAATGAGCGCCCGGGCGGCGAGCTCCGTCATGCGCAGCTCACCAGCGGCGAGCGCCAGCTGGGCGAGCACGTCGAAATCGGCCAAGGCCAAGCCAGTCTCCTTTTCGAGATCCAGCTCGAGCTGGCGCAGAAGCGCGGCATGTGCCCGCAGCAGTGAGGTCCAGGCCTCCAATCCGCGCCCGCCCGGCAGCTCTTGCGCCACGAGCCGGTCGAGGAGACCAGCGACATCGGTTTCGAATGGTACTTGCATGTGCAACCAAGCAGGAGTATGGTATTTGCAGTCGCAAGTATAGCAGGGAATCGCCCTGCAGGAAGCCTCAAATGATCGCAGAACTCCACCCCGACCTTGATTGGTCGATCAGCCGTCGGTTCGGGACACTGGCCGATGAGGCCCGCGTGCAGCGGACCGGCGCCGCCCTGGAAGCGAACGGAATCAGCGTGCTGCGCGCCGCGGACGGCGCGGAAGCGCAACGGATGGTGCTGGGTCTCATCCCGGACGGATCGCAGGTGCATCACGGCGCCTCGCAGTCGCTCGAGGTGTCGGGCATCAGCGACGAGATCGATGAGTCCGGTCGCTACCAGCCCCTGCGGCCGCGGATCTGGAGCATGGACCGCCAGACCCAGGCCGACGACATCCGCCGCTTGTCTGCAGCGCCAGACGTGATGCTCGGCAGCGTGCACGCCGTGACCGAGACCGGGTCGTTGATCGCGGCATCGATGAGTGGCAGCCAGCTCGGCCCGTATGTCAGCGGGGCCGGTCGAGTGATCCTGGTGGTGGGCACGCAGAAGATCGTGTCCGACCTCGAGGAGGGCCTGCGCCGCATCGACGAGTACGCCTTCCCGCTCGAAGATGCCCGCGCCCAGGCGGCGTACGGCATTCACAGCGCAGTCAACAAGGTCCTCATCATCAACCGCGAGATCGCCCCCGGCCGCATCACGGTCGTCTTCGTCGACGAGGTCCTCGGCTTCTAGCACAAGGAATGGAGCAACAGATCATGGCCACCCAGATCGAGACGGGGGAGCGCGATATTGTCCTGGTCCAGGACGCCCACATCCGCCCGATGATGGGCCTCGAGGTCCTCGAACCCCAGCCGTCCGCACAGATTCCCTACGCGCTGGTGGATCCGTACATCCTCGTCCACGAGGCCGCCGTCGTGATCACCCCAGAACGGGCGAGCCTCGATACCACCCACCCCCATCGGGGGTTCGACAACCTCTGGTATGCGGTCTCGGGCTCCTCGAGCACGGGCCACAGCACCGGTCCCGGAGGTGCGATGGAGCGGGCGCGGCTCGACGCCGGCTCGCTCCTGAAGATCCGAACGGGCCGCGGCGTCTATCACGCGGAGGGCATCGGCGAGGACGAGCTCCGGGAGGGCAAGGCCGGCACCGAGATGCGTGGCGTCCTCTTCTGGGTGAACCTGGCGCGCAAGGACAAGGGCGTCGAGCCCAGCGCACAGCTTCTGCAACCGCAGGACGTTCCCGTGCGGCAGGAAGGCGATGCGATCGTCCGCGTCCTGATCGGGGAGGGCTCCCCGGTGGAGCTCGGGACGCCCGGGCTCATCCTCGACGTCGAGCTGCCCAACGGCGGTACCTTCGACAGCCCGATCCCGCCTGACTTCAAAGGCTTCGTGTACGTGCTCGAAGGCGGGGCCAGCTTCGGCGCCAACCGACGTCGGGCGAGCCGCTCGCAGATCGCGGTTCTCGGATCGGGTCGGACGCTGACCCTGGAAGATGCGCAGCCCGGGACGCGCTTCATGCTGATGGCCGGGAAGCCGTACGGAGAGACGCCGGTCTACAACGGACCCTACGTGGACTGATCGCCGTCGTCGCCTGCCATGGCACCTTCCGGCGACTGTCCATTCCAGCGACTCCTGGTTTGTCGGTATTTGGCCTAGCGGCGCAGGTGCACGACGCCGATCGCGGCGCTAGGGTTCGGATCGTGTCCTTCACCGCGGCCCGGAGCGGCTGATGCCGAAGAAGGCAGGACCGCCACCACACGGAGCGGCGAGTTGCGCAATCAGCGCCTCGGGGCTCGCGCGCCGCAGCCAGGATGGCGCGCTATGGCAGCCCGTGCTCGGCAATATCGTCCATGACGGCGCGCACATCGGTGCAGTCCTCATCGGACAACGAGCGGCTTTATGGCGGCGTGGGGGTCGTCAGGCTCACGCGGACGCCTACACCGCTTGGCGCGCTTCCTTGCACCACCGCACCAACGCCTCGTTGCCGAGGATCCCGTAGCGGACGGTCAGTAGCCAGAAGGGCAGTCGCGGATCGGTCGCGAAGTTCTCGCGCAGGGAGCCTTCGATCTCACGCAGCACACTGACCTGGGCGCGGGCGTCGGCGTCGGCGTGGGCGATGAACGAGCCTAGCGCGCCGACGTCGCCTGGGTTCGCGAAGAACACCTTAAGCAGCATCTCGTTGCGTTCCGGCTGCAGGGCCGGCGCCTCGTGCAACCAGGCCGCGAGGGCAGCCTCGCCGGCCGGGGTGATCTCATAATCGCGCCGGCGGCGCTTCCCGTCCGCGACCTGTTGCCCGGTGACCAGGCCTTCCTGCTCGAGCTCGACGAGCGTCGGAAAGAGCTGGCCGAAGCTCTCCTGCCAGAAGAATCCGACCGACGATGCGATGCGCTGCCGCAGCGCATACGCCGACGCCGGACCGAGCGCCAGCATGCCGAGCACCACGAAGCGGGTCCTGCTTCGCCGCCGCCCCGCCGTCCGGAGGGTCACCGGCCGGGATCGCGTGCCGCGGTCAGCGGTCAATGCCGATCCCGCGCTCTTCGCCGCGCCCGCGGGCGACGACGAAGCTCAACAATGCAAGAAGGAGCGCGACGGGTGCCCACATGAACCGCTCCCAGGCGCTCGACGAGGCCAGGTTCATGATCGCGCCCAGACCCAGTGCCACGGCGAGCAGCCACGTTCCGACACGAAAGACGCCGGAGAATCGCATGCCCCAGTAACCCGCGCGACCGAGAACGACGAACGCCGCGCTGATGAAGATGATCATCGAGACCGAGCTTGCCACTCGGAGCTCCGGCGTCAACGTCGCCTGGCCGCCGCCCCATGCGGCTCTTCCCCACGGGATGCCGAGCGCCAGCAGCAGCTGGAAGCCGGCCACAATGATGAATCCGGTCGCGGCCACCACGGCGGCGCGGCCAGCGGTGCGCCCGGGGGACCCAGGGACATGTATGAGGATCATCTCCTCTTATCGGCCGCTCATCGACTCCGTGGCATCCGGACTCGCATCTATATCTTCAAGATATAGTACAACGACGAGGGCGTCAAGCGGGCAGAGCCGCCTCGCCCATCCGAGACTCTCTTGACAGACCTATCTAACAGATATATCATCCGAGGACAAGGGCGCCGAACCGCCAAGTCCACCGCCCCACCACCCTCGCACGGAGAACGATCGATGACCACCGCCAAGATCCTCGGCTCTGTTCGCCAGCAGCGCGGCCGATGGCTGATCGTGCCGGTCGTAATCGTCATCGCGCCCGTCCTGGTGCTGTTGAAGTCGGCGATCGCCGATTGGGACGGCGTCCCGCTCATCGCATCGCAACGCGTCGGAATCGAGCTGATCTACCAGCTCGCCGGGCTGGGGTTGGCCGGCGTCTCCTGAGCATCGCCTACCTCCTTGCGCCCGACGGATTCCGGCGCGATCTTCCTGGTTGCGGCGTGAGAATCGCAGCTGGACGATCGGCCGCCGCGGAAGGGTCCGCCAGGACCCATCAACCGCCTACCCCGGCAAACAGTGACCGGCAAACTCTCGACAAATCGACCTGGTCCGCTCGATCGCTGGCGGCTAGGCCCCTGCGGTCGCCGCCGCGGCCCGTTACGCCGCGACTGACGAAGATCTCTGGAACCATTCGAGGGTTGCGGCGATTGCCTCGCGGTGCGGCGTCACCTGCGCACCGAATGCGTCTGCAAACTTCGAGTGGTCGACCACGAACGGCCGCTGGACCTGGTACGCCTGCTCCCGCACGGCGCGAAGGGTGGGGTTTACCAGGGCGATGAGCGTCAGCAGCGGCGATGGCATGACACTCACCTTGGGCGGGTGTCCGGCGGCGTCGTATACCAGACCGATGAATGCACGGGTGGTCAGTGTCTCTGCGCTTGGCACATGCCAGACTTGGCCGAGCGCCGCATCGTGCGTCCCGAGTGTCACCAGGCCGCGCGCGAAGTCGGCCAGATAAGTGTAGGTGTGGAGCGCGTCAGGGTTACCGATGAACTGAGCCGACTTGCCGGTCAGCGCAGGGACGAAGACCCGCTCGCCCGCGTGTGACTGGCGGCCCCGCGGGCCGTAATAGTCGGCGGCGCGACCGATGGCCGCACGCAGGGTGCCGGCGGCGTGGGCGGCCATCAGCTGATCGGCCAAAGCAGCGCGGACCCGGCCGTTCGGACCTGACGCGCGGGCTGGAAGGTCCTCTGTCAGCGGGCCTTCGACGGGTCCGTACGCGTAGAGGTTGTCGGCGTAGGCGACGCGTGCGCCCGCCGCACTGGCACCGGCGATCACGCCGCGCATGATGGGCGGCTGCAGCTCCGGCCAGCGGTGGTAGGGAGCCGATGCGGCGTGATACACGACGCTGGCGCCAGCCACGGCACGGCGGGCCTCGTCCTCGTTGGTGATATCCGCCTGGACATACTCCACGCCCGGCGGGAGGTCCGGCGGCTGATGGCGGGCGACGGCTCGCGCACGCAGGCCTCGACCGACCAGCTCGTCGATGAGCGCCCGGCCGATGGGTCCGAGCCCGACCACCGCGTGAAGTTCCGTCTCTGCTTCGTGCATCGGCCTCTCCGTTCTGCTTGCGCTCCGTAGTGTCTACGACGTTCACTTCGGCGCCGGTCTCACTTTCCTGGTCGGCCTGCCGGGCGCGTCCGACTTCGGGTCTCCCGCGTGTAGACCCGCCCGGTGAATCCTGCGACGCCGCCCGAGCATTTCCGGCGATTACTGGCACGCACAGGCTATCGGAGACTCAGACTCCTGCCTCGAGCAAGATCCTCAGGACGCCCAGGTTCTCAGCGACCGAGGCTCGGATGCGTCCGCTGAATAGCCCGCCAATCATGCTGATCACTCCCGTGGGATCGAGCTCGACGCTGTTCGTCAGTCTCGTGCCGGAGGCCTTTGGCGACAACTCGTAGGTCAGGTGGGCCCGGAACGGACCGAGGTTTCCGACCACCTCGATCCGCCGGTCAGGCTCGAACCCGGTCACCTCGAGCATCTCAACGCCCGGACGCGGCACCGAACGCGTCTGCTGATAGCGGGTGCCGACATCCACCGGGCCTGGGCTGAGCTTGCGGGTGCTGCTGATCGCCCCGTTCCACGCGGGCGTGTGTTCGAGGTCGGCAAGGTAGGCGAACACCTCGGCCGGCTGCCGCGCGATGTCCACCGTGTTGCTGAACCTGATCACGTCAGCACTGCTTCCGCGCGGTTCGCCCGACGCCCCGCCGCCAAGGAACCAAGAGGTGCGGGCGTGGCAAAGGGGGCACGCATTCAACAGGCGCAAAGCGCCCAGCCGCGCGGCAGGTTCGAGCCCCAAACCCTGCGCTCTGGCTCAGGCCATCACCCGCACCGGCTCCAGTATGAACCCCCCTGTCGAGGCGACGCGCCCAACTAAGGTCGGCTTGGCGGGGGCCGTCACCTGTGGTTGACGACTCGCACCCTGCGGCGTGGGCGGGGTTGGCCTTGCCGATCACCGCGCGGAACGACGCTGATGCTGCCATCGGGCTCCAGCACGGCCAGGGCAACCTCGTCGACCGATGCGATACCGTGCTCACGCAGCGCGGTCTCCAGGTCCTCGGCATCGATGTCCTCCTGCTGCACGGCTTCGTGCAGCCACGCGCCGTCGCGGGCGATGGTGGTTGGCGGGGATTCGAGCACCACGCGCAGGAATGGTAGGCGCCGGCGTGCCTCGGCCATGATCCTGTTGGTGACGACGAGGGTCAGGATGATCAGCACCCCTCCGCCGAGCGACGAGTCGGGGCCCGTCATGGCCGGCTGCACGGCGTTCGCCACGAGGAGCACGAGAACCAGATCGAAGAGGGTGAACTGGCCGATCTCTCGCTTGCCGAAGAGACGGAGTGCGACCACCATCGCCAAATAGATCGTGACCGATCGGACGATCAGCTCCCAGGGCGGAATGTCGAAGAGCGTCACCAGGGATCCTCACGTTGCGACCGGATCGATCGGTTGAGCGGCATGCCTCGGCGCACCCTACCGCCGAGGCGCGGATCGTGGAATCAGGATCACGACCGCAATGAGCCAGCCGAGCGCGCTTGCCCTCGCCATGCTCAGCCAGGGTCCGAAGCCTGCTCCGGCGAAGAGTGTGATCAAGATGGCGCTGGGGATGACCAGCACGGCGAATTCGATGACGGCGACCCAGATCCAGGCTGCATCGCCCCGCCAGCTCGTGCCTACGTCAGTCGTCTTTCGAGATCTCAAGAATCATGCGTCCTCGCCGGCTCGCTCGAGCCGGAAGTAGTGCAGGGAGTTCCCACCGAACATCCCGTCCGAAGGAACGATGAACAGGTACCCGCCGGGTGGGCAGCTCCCCGGCTGGGCGGAGCGTCAATTGCATGCCGTCAGTCCTCCCAGACAGTTTCTGTCCGCCGGTCTCTGGGGTCAATGTCAATCGCCGGTGCCTTGGATTGTTGTGCTAGCCGAAGTTGCCGGAGTTATCGACTGTAACTCTGGCCGTCTTGAGCGCTGTGCTAACCGGCCATTCACGCTCGCGTCGCGCGAGCGTGAATGCAGTCAATTATCGACTGAAGGCCGGAACCCAGGCGCTAGGCAGTCCGGCGTTCGGCGCGCGTACGCGAGCGCACCCGTCCCGATCGGCAAGATTCGGAGTCCTCGCGCCCACCCGCGATACATCTCGTGCCGCGGTCCGATGAGCCGTCGAGCATTGCCCAGGCTCGGGGTGCGGTGGCAAGATGACCGCCCGTCGCAATCCGAACCACACCACTGAGAGGAGCATAGATGGCGCATCCGAACGAGGATCTGGTCCGTCGCGGCTTCGCGGCATTCGGGACCGGAGACATCGCGACGCTGAGGGAGCTGTTCGCCGACGACATCGTATGGCACGTCGGTGGACGCAGCCCGATCACGGGGGACTACAAGGGCAAGGACGAGGTCCTCGGGTTCTTCGCGCAGCTCGCGGAACGCGCCGGAGGAACCTTCCGTGTCGACATCCACGACGTGCTGGCGAACGACGAGCACGTGGTCGCCCTGGTCAAAGTGACCGCGGAGCGTGAAGGGAAGACGCTGAATGACAACGGGGCGCAGGTCTTCCATGTGCAGGGCGGCAAGGTAACCGAGTCGTGGTTCCACCCCGGGGACCAGTACGCCAGCGACGCGTTCTGGAGCTGACCCGCACCACGCCTGCGCTCGACCAACGATCCCCTGAAACCGAATGGCCCTGTTCGCGTCGCGGAGAGTCATTCAGCGGCGGCGGGAATCGCAGGGCGAACGGCGGCGCCCGACGACCACCGGCGCCCTGCCTGCCGTGCTTGCGTATCTCCGCGGCGCCTCAAGTCAGCCAGGGCACCGCCCGAGACACTACTGGGGCATCCACTCTCAACACTCATTAGCGGCCGAATCGTGGCGGCTGCTGGCACTCGCGGACTGAGCGCGAAATTCGGCGCCGCAATGCTGAGCGGTCGCATCCGAAATATCCGAATCGCGTCCGACCCCGGTGCGGCGGCTAAGGGCCGCTGCGCCGTGCTTTGTCAATTTGACAAGCACGGGGGTGATCGCTCACGTCGTCTGGACGGCAGCCGGCGGGCAGGGATCGAGGCCCCGGCATAGGCTAGACTCGGGCTACCCAGTCGCTCGCCGGAGGTTCGGTGCGAACGCTCGAGATCGGCCTCGTGCTCCCGATGGGAGAGTCCTTCGTCGACGGCTCGACCGCACGCTGGGTCGATACCCGCGAGTTCGCGATCCGAGCCGAAGAGATCGGGTTCGACACGGTCTGGACGGCCGACGAGCTGTTGTGGCGTCCAGCCGACGGTCCGACGCACGGCTGGTGGGAGTGCGTCGCGATGACCGGCGCGGTCGCGGCCGTGACCTCGCGGGCGAAGGTCGGCACATGGATCCTGTCCGCGCTGCACCGGAACGCCGGGATCACGGCGAAAGCCGCCGAGACGCTCGATGAGATCTCCGGAGGACGCTTCGTGTTCGGGCTTGGCTCCGGGCATGCTGGTCGCCAGGCGCATGCCTTCGGATTGCCCGAGGACCACGTCTACGGCCGATTCAAGGAGGCGGTCGAGATCATCGTTCCGCTTCTGCGACACGGCCGCGCGGAATTCGAAGGGACCTTCCATGCCGCTCGCGATCTGGAGCACCGACCAGTCGGACCGCGCCCCGGCCGGATCCCGGTCATGATCGGCGCCAAGGGTCCGAAGATGCTTCGGCTGGCTGCCCTCCATGCCGACATCTGGAGCTGGTACGTCGAAGAACGGAGCGACCTCGAGGAGTTCGGACCACGGCTCGCAGCACTTGAGGCAGCCTGTCTCGAGGTCGGGCGCGACCCCGCGACGATAGGACGGTCGGCCGGCATCGTGGTGGAGCCGACGTCGTTCACAGGCTCGGCCGAGGTGATCGGGACGCCCGTCCGCGGTTCGGCGGAGGAGATCGCCGACGGCTTCCGGGCCTTCCGCGACCGTGGCTTCACGCAGCTCGAGGTCATGCTCTGGCCGCCCACCCTGGCCGCGCTCGAGGCGATGGGAACCGTGGTCGAGCTCCTCGACGCAGACTGATCGCTTTGGGAAGGGATCAAAGTGCAGGCACCGGAGAGCTACTTCGATCACTCCGCAGGGACGACGTCCTGTCAGGCGGGGTGAGGCTCCGTCCCGATCGTCACGCCGAAGGGCGATTTTCAGGTCTGGACGAAACGGATCGGCAATAACCCGGCGGTGAAGGTCCTGCCCATATCAACCCGGCCATCTATGTGCCGATGCAGGGCCCGAGCGAGCTCGGGGCGAGCGGCAAGCTGCTCACCTGGGATCGGACCGCCGATCTCCCGAACATCTCGGTCCCGACGCTCGTGATCGGTCCGCGCCACGACACGATGGATCCCGGATACATGGAAATGATGGCGAGCAAGATCCCGCGGGGAACGTACTTGTACTGCCCAGACGGCAGCCACCTGGCGTTGTACGACGACCAGGTCACCTACTTCGGTGGCATCCTCGACTTCATCCGCAAGGTCGAGCGGGGCGCCATTTCCAGAACGTATAGTGATGACCCTCGCGATCTCCCACTCGGGCGAGGAACGATGCTCTCAGCCGCGCAACCCACCTGCTTCCTGATCGCCGACATCTCCGGGTACACGGGCTACCTCGCCGACGTCGAGCTAGATCACGCACAGGACATCCTCGCCGACCTCATCGGCGCCGTCGTCACAGCGCTCCGGCCTAACTTCCGGCTGGCCAAGCTCGAGGGCGATGCCGCCTTCACCTTCATGACGGCCGGGAGGGTCGACGGGTCGATGCTTCTCGACACGATCGAGCGCTGCTACTCCGGATTTCGCCGGCGCCGCCGCGACGTCCGCCAGGCGACGTCGTGCGAGTGCAACGCCTGCCTCCAGATCCCGGATCTCGACCTCAAGTTCGTGGTCCACCAC
>JALYSK010000127.1 GCA_030854805.1 Chloroflexota bacterium
CACCACCGTGGTGCTCCGCGATCCACGCGGCGATCGCCAGCCCGAGGCCGGTTCCGCCGGAAGGAGCATCGGCCGCTCGCCAGAAGCGATCGAAGACATGTGGCAGATCGTCCGGCTTGATGCCTCCCCCCTCGTCTTCCACGGACACTCGAGGACGGCCCTCGCCGTTGATGGCGACCGTCACGGTGCCACCCGCCGGGCTGTGGCGGATCGCGTTGTCGATCAGGATCGCGACCAGCTGCCGTAGCCGGTCCGCGTCGCCCGATACGGGGGCGGGGGCGGCATCCAGCCGGAGCTTGACCCCGACCTCCTCGGCGTGGCCACGCAGTCGCTGCAGGGCTTCCCCGGCCACTTCCGCGAGGTCGACCGGCTCGCGTCGGAGCTGAATCACCTCCGAATCGCTGCGGGCAAGGAGTAGGAGATCGTCGACCAGGTCAGTCAGGTGGCCCACCTCGCTCTCGATGTCGCCCAGCGCATCCCCAACCTCGGCCACGGGGCGATCTCGATGACGCCTCAGGTGCTCGACGCTGGCCCGCACGATGGTGAGCGGCGTGCGCAGCTCGTGGCTGGCATCGGCCGTGAATTCGCGCTGACGTCGGAGAGACTCACGGATGGGGACGAGCGCGCGACCGGCATACAGGAATCCGAACGCGGCGGCTACGGCAAGCGCGGCGAGCCCGCCTCCCACGAGCACCAGAAGCAGCGTCGTCAGGGTCCGTTGTTCGGCGGTGCGATCCTGGATCACCTGGATGATCCTCGGCTCGCCGCTCACCGCGACCTGCTCGCTCCGCACTCGTACCGGTGCACCGTTCACCGAGGCGAGGCGCACGTCAACCGCCCCGGTGCGCGCGGCGTCGATCCCGGCCGTCACCGGCAGCCCGGTCGGGTCGGACGGCTCGCCGCCGACAAAGTTGCCGGCTCTGTCCAGCACAATCGAGATCGTGCCCGATCCCGGTCCCCCGAACTCCGGCCGACCGATCGGCGGGTCGCGATGCTCGCCGCCCCCCGGTCCGGGCGGCCCCTGCCCGTCCGCGCGGGTCACGAAGCCGCGGACCGCCGCGGCCTGCTGATCGAGCTGCGCCACCCCGGAAGCGGCAAGCGACGCATCAACGGAGAAGTAGAGCGCGGATCCGAGGACCAACAGGAGCACGAGGGTCGATCCGGCACTCCAGGCCACCAGCCGGCGCCGTACCCGGCGCATGAGGCGCGCGTCGGCCGCGGGCTGTCCCGGAAGCGCCTCGCTCACGATTCGGCCATCCGGTACCCCACCCCCCGCACCGTACCGATCCGCGTACCTGCCGGCCCGAGCTTGTGCCTGAGGTAGTGCACGTAGGTATCCACCGTATTGTGGGTCAGCATGTCGCCGTAGGGCCACGCGTGGTCGAGCAGCTGGTCCCGGCTCAGCACCTGGCCCGGATGCCGCAGCAGGCACTCCAGCAGGCTGAACTCACGCGGGCTGAGCTCGACGGGCGAACCTTCGACGGTCACCAGCCGGCGTGCCTCGTCCAGTACCACCGTCCCGTTCTGGATCACCGCCCCAGGCTGCATCCGCTTCGAGGCGCGCCGATCGAGAGCCCGAAGCCGCGCCGAGAGCTCCTCGAAGGCGAACGGCTTGACGAGATAGTCGTCCGCGCCGGCATCGAGTCCTTTCACCCGGTCGCCGACGGCGTCACGCGCGGTGAGCATGAGAATGGGCACGTGAGAGCCACCCGCACGCAGCCGGCGCGCGACCTCAGTCCCGGATACGTCTGGCAGGCCGATGTCCAGGATCATGGCGTCGATCCCGCTGCCGGCCGCCGCGATTTCGAGCGCTTCGGCACCCCGCGTCGTCAGCTCCACCAGGTGACGCTCCTCGCCAAGGAGGCGCGAAAGGAGACGGCCGAGCCTGGGATCGTCCTCCACCAGCAGCAGATGCATCGTGCTCCTCGGCTCAGGCGACCTGGACGCCGATCTCGAACGTTGCAGCGTATCCGTCGCCGTCCTGGCGCGGGTTGAGCAGCAGCTGGTCGCCGCCGCCCTGGAAGATTCCGTCATCGGCGTTGCGTGTATCCCTCTGACCCTTGCTGGCGTATGGAGCGCGCTGGTGAACGCTATCGGTCAGGGAGTCGTCAAGGAAGAGCTGCGAGGTGAATTCCAGGCCACTGCCCGATGCGGGCTCGGTGCGCACCTTGAAGTGGATGTGGACCGCCCGGCCGCGGTACCAGCCGGGGTAGATGGTGGTGAAGGCGGCCATGCCGGCCGCATCGGTCAGCTGGTAGCCGCGGAGAAATTTCTGTCCGACCGTCGAACCGGACGGATCCTGCACGTCCGAGTAGATCCCGAGCGCGTCGCAATGCCAGACGTCCACGATGGCGCCCTCGAATGGAGTGCAGGAGCTGCCATTGATGCACGACACGGCGAAGGCCAGGGCCAATGCAGCGCCCTCACGCCCGTCACCGCTGGCTGGGTCAGAGCGGATGTCCGACCGATTCAGGCCCTCATCGACGTAGTAGGGCCCTTCGGTCAGCTCGGGCCGCACGATGCATGACGGGATGGCGGCCGCCAGGCCGGTGGCCGAGGCTGCCGCGGATGTGCTGGCCGATGCGCTCGCCGACGGGCTCGAGCTCGAACCGGTGAGCGCGCCCGGAACACAGGCCGCCAGCAGCGCCGCGCCCGTCCCGGCGCCGAGCAGAGTCAGAACCTCGCGCCTGGTGAGCACGCGCCCGACCGGCGCGTCGTCATCCTGCGGCTGCTGGATGGTCATCGTCATACCTCCGTCAGCAGGAGCTGAAGCTCGAGGATTCCATGGTCGTCGACCGAGAGCACCATGAACGAGCTTGGCTTCTCGATCCCGTAGTCGGCGAACGTGATGTCGAGCGATCCGATCAGGACCACCCTGTCGGTTCCGAGGCGCGCCTGGAGCGGGATCTGGACGCTCTTGGTGACGCCGTGGAGGGTGAGGTCTCCAGTGGCGGTGACGTTCACCGCTTCCCCCTGCGCCGCCGCGGCCGGGAGCTCAATGGGCTTGGTCAGTGAGAATGTCATTGGATGACGATCCTCGAAGAGCGGTTTGATAGATCCTTCTTACCGCGCCTGTCTGAGAATCTCATGGGAATCGGCCGACCAGCTTAATCGACCGCCTAGCCGCGGCCAGGCCGCACCAGGGCTTCCTGACGGCCTTGGCGCGCGACGGCTGGGGATCCGCTCGAGCGTCGCTGGCGGAGCATCACCGGCAGCCGCACGATCTCGGGCGCCGCCGGCACAGCCGAGCTGATCGCCTCCGCCAGTCGCTCCACGGCCAGCCGGCCCATGGCCCCCTTCTGCTGTACCACCGTGGTGAGCGCTGGGTCGACCCAGGCAGCGGCCGCAATGTCGTCGAAGCCGACCACGCTGACATCGTCTGGGACGACCCGGCCCGCCGCGCGCAGGGCGCGGAGGGTCCCGATTGCCGTGAGGTCGTTGTAGCAGCAGATGGCCGTCACCGCGGGCTGGACTTCCAGGAGCCGTGCCACCCCGTGCTCACCGCTCTCGACCCGAGCTCGCCCCGACACGACCGGGGCCGCCTCCGCGGGGAGCCCGGCGTCCAGGCAGGCACGTCGAAACCCCTCGAGCCTGGGTCTGGCGGCGGTGTAGGCCTCCGGCCCGGAGATGTAGCCGATGTACCGATGGCCCAGAGCCACGAGGTGCTCAACCGCGAGGCGCGCGCCGCCCTCGTTGTCGCTGGCGATCACCGGCACCCCAACGGCGGACGGTTCGGCGTTCACCACCACGACCGGGATCGGCGCGCGGAGAAGCCATGCCCAGTGCCGCTCGGTCACGGCGCTGGAGGCGACGATGAGGCCATCGACCCGACGGTCGACCATCAGGTCGAGGTAACGCATCGCGCGCTCGTCGTCATCCGCCGCGCTCCCGAGCAGGATCGTGTAGCCACGCTGGTGGGCCGCGTCGTCCGCGGCGCGCACGAGCTCGGGGAAGAAAGGGTTCTCGATGTCAGTGACGATCAGCCCGAGCGTCCGAGTGCTGCGCAGCTTCAGAGAGCGCGCGATCGCCGAGGGCCGGTACTCCAGCTCCGACACGGCGGCCAGCACCGCCGCGACGATCTCCGGCCGCGGCCTGCCGATCCCGGCGAGGACGCGGCTGACCGTGGCGGTTGACACTCCTGCGTGATGCGCCACATCTCGTATGGTGGCCTGCTCTCGTCGGTCAGTCACTGGTTCGGTCACCGTCAGTCGCGCGCCGGGAGGTCCAGGAGCTCGCAGAGCAGCCGATGGCCCTCGCTCGCGACCTGCGATGCGTCCGCCGACCAGTACGTGGGATTGAAAGTCTCAAGGCTCCAGGGTCCCATGTAGCCGCGCGCCCGCAGCGCATCCACCAGCGCGTGCAGGGCGATCACGCCTCGACCCGGGAGGAGCCGGTCGGCATCCTCGATCTCGCGTGGCGGCTTGGGCGGCGCGTCGTTGAGGTGCACCATGGCCAGCCGCTCGACCGGAAAGGCGGCCAGCTCACCGGAGCCGCTGGCGTGCCAATGGCAGGAGTCGAGCACGAGGTCGACGCCGCGCACGCCTGCCACCACCTCCGCTGCCAGGGCTGGCGTGTCGATTGGACAATCCGCGAAACCGAGGAACTCGAAGGCGATGCGGGTGCCCATCGCCGTCGCCGCATCGCGCGCTGCTGCCAGCCCCTCGCCCATCGCTGCAACGGCGTTTGACCGATCGGCGTCGGGGATCCGCGGCGGGACCACCAGCAGGTAGGCGGCGCCGAGCGCGCGACAGATCTCGAGGCGAGGCGGGAGTTCGGCCTCCAGCCGCTCCATGTCGAGGGCACCATCGTGTCGAATCTGAAGCTGGAGCCCGTTCAGGCTCCAAACCTCGCCGGGCTTCACTGCGGCCGCGGCGGCGCGCAGCTCCTCGTCCTCGCCCAGCAGCCGCTCAGCGCGGACCTCGACCCCGTCAAAGCCCGTCGCCCTCGCGATCTCGATCTGCCGCGCCGTCGGCGTGGTCATGATCGTCGCGCCGTTCAGGTACAGCGCGGGCCTGGGGTCCACGATCGGCTCACTTCTCCCGGATCACGCCGAAGGTGAGCCCGGTCATGACGTAGCGGCGCGCGAAGAGCATGAGGGTGACGGGCAGCACGATGGCGATCACCCCCCCGGCCGCCATGTCGTTCCAGATGATCTCGAACTGCGTCACGAGGCCCTGGACGCCGACCGGGAAGGTCATCGCCTTGGGCGTCGCCGTCAGGATGAAGGCGAACAGGAATTCCGCCCAGTCGAAGGCAAATACGATGATTCCGGCGGCCAGCAGCCCGGTGCTGGCCAGGGGCAGCAGGACCGTGCGGAAGGCGTGGAAGCGGGTCGCGCCGTCGACCAGCGCCGCCTCCTCGATCTCGAGAGGGATCTCCTCCAGAAATCCCTTGAGCATCCAGATCGCGAGCGGCAGGTTGAAGATGGTGTAGACGAAGATGAGGGCGGGCAGCTGGTTATAGAGCCCCACGCTCCGCACGATGGTGAAGTACGGGATCACCACAGCGATTGGGGTGAGAAACCGGAGCGAGAGCGCCCAGTTCAGGACGAATGTCCGCAGTCCACGCGACATCGGCAGCCGCGTGATCGGATAGCAGATCGCAAAGGCCACCAGCAGAGACAGAGCGGTGGCGCTCACCCCGGCGATGACGCTGTTCAGCAGCAGCCCGGACATGGCGCGCGTGACGAGCACGCTGAAATAGGGCGCGAACGTCGGGGCCTGCGGCACGAGGGTCGGAACGGCCGAGTAGAGCTCCGCCTTGGTCTTCAGCGAAGTGACGATCAGGTAATAGAGCGGGAAGACGAAGACCGCGACCGCCACGATCAGGATGAGCGAGGTGACCACCCGGGTGGCTTGGCGACGCATCAGGCGGCCTTCTCCGCCGGCAGGAAGCGGCTGATCAGCGTGTAAAAGGCGGTCATCGCGGCCATCACCACCACCGCGAGCGCTGAGGCCTGACCGAGGTCCGAGAACCGGAACGCAACCCGGTACAGGTACAGGCTGAGAAACTCGGTCGTGGTCCCCGGGCCGCCGCCGGTGAGCACGTAGACGTGGTCGAAGACGCGCAGCACGTCGGCGATTCGGAAGAAGATCACAAGGAGCAGCAGCGGCCGCAGGTAGTAGAGCTCGATATGCCGAAACTGGGTCCAGGAGGTTGCGCCGTCGAGCTGCGCCGCCTCGATCGACTCGACCGGGACCGTCTGCAGGCCGGCAAACATGATCAGGTACACGAACGGGGTCCATTGCCAGACGTCGACGCTGGCCACCGACAGCATCGCCAGCGGCGGCGACGACAGCCACAGGATCTGGTCATGGCCGGTATCGCCCAGCAGCGCGTTCAGGATCCCGTAGTCAGGGGCGTAAACCAAGCGGAAGACGACACCGATCGCGATCTGTGGAATCACGATGGGGATCATGGCGGCGACGTAGATCGCGGCCCGAAGGGCGACCGACTTCACCGTCCGATGGACGAGTAGCGCAAGGCCGAGCCCCAGCAGGATCTCGGTTGGCAGCACGAGCACCGCGTAGATGCCGGGCTGCTTGATCGCCTCGTACAGCTGGGTGTTGCCGAGCGCCTTGGTGAAGTTATCGATGCCCACGAACTGCCCGTCATCCGAGGTCAGGGCGCGGACAACGGCGAGGATGAAGGGGATCGTCGCGATGACGACCACGGTGCCGAAGACCGGCAGGAGCAGCCTCAGGCCGAGGCGCTCCTGCCGGCTCCGGGCGGACCAGTTGGTCCTGGCGCGGGCAGTGAGGGACATCAGAACAGAATCTATGCCCTCATCGTCCGCCTACTTGGTGGGATAGTTGGCACCCTGCATCAGGGTCCGGACCTCGGCCGACGCCTTGTCGACCACCTCTTGGGCTGTCTCCTGGCCCGCCAGGGCGGCGTTCAGGTGGGTACCCAGGATCTTCTCCACTCCACTCCACTGATCGGTGCGCGGGCGCCAGTTCGGCGGCGCCGTGAGCGCATCGGCCAGCACCGGGAAGTACGGGTTCGCATCGGTAAGCGACGCATCCTTGAGGATGCTGGTGCGGGATGGGATGCCGCCGTTCTGGGCGTAGGTCTTCTGGGTCTCCTTTTCGAGCATCCACTTGATGAAGTCGGCAGCGGCCTGCTGGTTCTTGGACGCCTTCGGAATGCCGAGCATCCAGTTGCCCATCATGCCGACGCCCTTTCCGCTCGGCCCCTTGGGGATCGGGATGAAGCCGACCTTGCCGGCCACCGTCGTCCCCTCGCCGAGGACCGCGGTGTTGATCTCACCGGGCCAGGTCGACGACTGATAGCCCTGGCCGATCGCCATCAGGCGATCGCGGTCACCCGCGTCGGTACTGGCCGGGTCGGCCTGTGCGACAGCCTTGAGATCCTCGACCAGGAACTTGACGGCGGCCAACGACTTGTCGTTGTCGAAGACCACATCCCAGTTGTCATCGAAGACGTCTCCTCCGAACGACCAGAGGATGGGCAGGAAGTCCGCCACCACTGGGTTCGTTGCCTTGCCGCGGATCAGATAGCCGGCAAAGTCAGCCTTGTTCTGCGCCTTGGCGTTGGTGAGAACGTCGTCGTAGGAGGCGGGCGGATCGGTCAGGTCCTTGCGGTACATGAACATCTCGACGTTGCCTACGATGGTCACGCCGAGGAGCTGTGCCTTCTTATCCTTCTCACTGGGCGGCACCGCCCCGCGCGGCGGCGGCCACATGCCGACGTCCCAGACCACCTGGGCGATGTCGGAGTCCTGCTGGATCCCCAGCGCTCCGAGATCACTGAGCGATCCGTCGGTGCCGAACTTCGGCATCCACGGGTCGTCCATCATCGCCAGGTCGTAAGTGGAGTCGTTCGCCTTGAACGAGTTGACGAGCTTGGCGTAGAGGTCGTCGTATGGCGCCTCGACAATTTCTATCTTGACGCCGGTCTTCGCGGTGTACATCGGCGCGAGCTTCTTGAGTCCGGCGTCCTCGACCCCCTGCACCGCAGCGATGGTGAGGGTGACGTTCGACCCTCCGCCGCCGGAAGCGCCCGGGCTGGCTGCGGAGCCGCCGCACGCGCTCAGTACCGCGCCGAGCAACAAGACGGTCGCCCGTTTCCAGGATCCCATATGGTCCTCCTCAGAACCTCCGTGCGGAATGCGACGCGAGGTGCGCATCGCAGATCACCATGCTCAGCCTGGCCCGTTCACCTCCTTCCGAGGGCCTGTTGTCGATCAGGCGACCTCGGTCGCGAGCCAATGTCGCGGAGTCGCACTGGTTTTCGCTCCGAGCTGGAGCAGGTGGCGGCAACGCTGATGCGCATCGCCTCGAGTGCATCCCGAGCCGTGCAGGGACTCGCCATCTCGCCGCGGGCAACCCGCAGGAAGGCAAGCAGCTCGGCCTGGTACGCCACCTCGAAGCGCGTAAGAAAGCTGGTCCACGCCGGCCCGGGCATGGCCAACCCGTCGGCGTCGACGGAGCGCAGGGGCGTGCGCGGGGTGAGGCCAACCGTGATCGCGTCTTTCGACCCGATGATCTCCATTCGTATGTCATACCCGCGCGGGTCGTGTCGGGTTTGGCCCAGCACCGCGAGCGTCCCGTCTCCCATCTCCAGGATGACGGCGCCGGTGTCCACGTCGTCATGGTCGGCAAAGACCGGGAAGCCCCGGACCGAGCCCGCCGCGTAGACCTCGTCAACCTCCTGTCCCGTCACCCAGCGCAGCGCGTCGAAGTCGTGGATCGACGAGTCACGAAAGAGGCCGCCGGAGGTCGGAATGTAGTCGTCGGGCGGAGGCTCGTGGTCGTGCGCCGCAAGCCGGACGAGGTACACGGTACCCAGCTCGCCCGTCTCGACCATGCGCCGAGCCTCGACGTAGGCCGGGTCGAATCGGCGCTGAAAGCCAACCTGCACGCGGAGGCCAGCCCGCTCGATCTTGTCGACGAGCGTCTCGGTCTCTGCCAGATCGAAGGCGAGCGGCTTCTCCACGAAAGTCGGCAGCTCGCGGTCGATGGCCATGCTGACGAGGGCCGCATGAGCATTGGTCGAGGCCGCGATCACCACTGCATCACTCGAATCGAGCGCCTCCTCGACGGTTGCGGCCAGCCGGGCGCCGATCGCGTCGGCCGATGCCTTTGCCCTGGCCGGATCGACATCTGCGACGGTGATCTGCTCGACATCCGCCTGCGCTGCGAGAAGGCGTCCGTGCAGCTGGCCGATCCGGCCTGCTCCGACCAGCGCGACCCTCACGCGAGCCCCCATGTCCGGCCAGCAGGCGAGCGGGCGGCGGGCCGACCAGGACTACTGACACGCTCGCTCATCGGCTCCTTCGCGGATGCTCGCGGGCTTGGGCGCGCTCGGGAGACCGATCGCGCAATCGATTACGCAGCATAGCCAGCGAACGGCCCGGGATCAATATGCAGTCA
>JALYSK010000140.1 GCA_030854805.1 Chloroflexota bacterium
AGCCAGCGTGCGCTGGAGGTTCAGCAGCAGCCCATCCAGCCGATCCACCGCATCGAGGAGCCACAGCCGCTCATCGGTGACGACCTCCTCGTTGCGGCTGCGTCCTGCCTGGAGCTGCCCTGCCAGCTCGGGGCCGACCGCGTCGCGCACGCCAGCCTCGACGTTCATATGCACGTCCTCGAGCGCCTCGCTCCAGGCGAAGGCCCCGCTCTCGATCTGGGCGGCGATCGCCGCGAGGGCCGCGTCGAGCCGGTCCAGGCCGTCATCGGTCAGAAGACCAAGGGCATGGAGCTCTTGGACGTGGGCGCGCGATGCGGCGATGTCGTGGACCGCAAGCGGTCGGTCGATATCGGTGGAGCTCGAGAGCTCCAGGCCCACGGCCGTTAATGGCGCCCGGACACGGCTGCCCCACAGGGGCCGATCAACTGTTGGCATTAGCGCATGAACATACCAAAATTACGCATGAACATGCAAGCCTTCGAGCCGATGCCGTGAGCCGGCCCGCCAGCTCGATCCTAGCCCCGAACCTCTTTCTTCAGCCTTGTGAGCCGACCGGCCATGATGAGCGACGCGAGAAGGAGCAGCACTCCAACGAGCGTGGCCGCCTCAGGAGCCGGGTTGGGGGCCGTCCTGGGCATCGCGGCATTCGGGACCTTGCTCTGATGGCGCAAGCCCAGGGCGTCGCGGAGACGATTGGCGGCAGGCTGGTGATCGCCGACTGGTTTGCCGCCGCAAACGCAGAGCTTGCCCTCAGCGTGGGGCACGCCCGGCAGGCCACCGATCGGGCACGCGCCGCTGTCGAGCTGGCTCGATCCGTTGGGGGAATTTTCGGCGAGGCGATGGCGCACCGTGTCTGGGCCCAGGCGCTGGCACGGCTCCGCCCTCCTCAGCAGGAAGAGTCGGACCTCCACATGGCGAGCTCCTCGGGCTGTTCGAGATGGCCGACTGCAAGGTGGAGATTGCGCATACCCGCCTTGCATGGGGACTCCTGCAACGCGACCGAGGAGACATGGCGGCAGCGGTGACCCATCTGCAGGCAGCTGCCGACCAGCTCGAAGCGGCCGGGCTCGTGAAGCAGGCCCAGGGGGCTCGAGCATCGGTGGCGCAGGCGCGTTGAGGGAGACCCGATGAACGAGGAGAACGAGACACGCGGCACGTCGACAAGACCGCGCCGAGAGCGCCGAGCCGGCTTCAGCTCCGAGCAGGAGCTGTATCAGCCCTACTCCGTCGAGGAGGATCGGGAACGGACGAACACCCACTACGAGCAGCCGGTCGAATTCTTCTATGCCCTCACCGGCGGCGAGTGGAACGTCTATTCCGCGAACCTGTGGAGCGCTGCGCAGACTCAGACCGAGAGCCAGGAGAAGAAGCTCGACCTCCTGGCGGAGCTGATGCACCTTCGACCAGGAATGCGGATCCTGGATGTCGGCTGCGGCTGGGGCGGACCGCTCGCATACCTGAGCAAGAAGTATGGCGTTCGGGGTGTTGGTCTGACGCTCTCTTCACTCCAGAAGGGCGCCGCCGACGAACGCATCGCAGCACACGGCGCGGACGTGACGATCGTCGAGAGCCACTGGAAGGACTACGTCGACATTGAGCCGTTTGACGGGGTCTACACCGATGAGGTGATCGTCCACTTCCACGACCTGGGCGATTTCTTCGCGAATGTCTATGGGCTGCTGCGACCGGGCGGCGTCATGCTGAACAAGGAGCTGCATCTCGTCCACGCTCGGCACAGCGAGATGACCCGCGCCATGTCCTTCATCAACGAGGTGTTCGGGTCGACCGGGAACTACCGGACCCTGGCCGAGGAGCTCACCCTCGTTGGAGAGGCCGGCTTCGATGTCGAGGCGATCCGCCAGATGCCGCTGCGCGAGTACCAGAAGACGGTCGACAGCTGGCTCGCCAACATGAAGGGGCAGAGACCGAGGCTCGAGGAGCTCGTCGGTCGCGAGACGTTCCGCCGCTTCCAGACGTACCTGCAGCTGTGCCATTACATCCAGGCGGGACGCGCATGACGCTCGATCTCGTCGTCTGCCGCAAACCAACGCCGACTGAGGGTCCAGCCCTGGTGGCCGGGGGCGGCTAGCGCCTGGCAGCGGCCTCCGGCAGCTCAGACTCGCGCAGCTTCTCCTCGAAGCGCTTTGCCGCCAGGTCGAGCTTGTCGAGGTGCGTCGCGAGGTTCCGGCGGGCTTCCTCCGCAGCCGCATCGAGCCCGCCGATCTCGAAGATCCGCCAATAGCCGAGTAGCGGGAGCAGAACCTCGTCGCGATGGACGCGAAGGTCATAGATTCCCGCCCTGGCCATCTCGGCGGCCTTCCGCCGGAAGCCCGGGATGGCGGTCCCTGGCATCTTGAAATCGAGCACCTCGTCCACGATCGCCCGCACTGCCTCGGAGGGTCGCACCGCGAGTGCCGCCGCGACGGCGTCGCGGTAGAAGACCATGTGCAGGTTCTCGTCGGCCGAGATGCGAATCATGATCCTGTCGGCCACCGGGTCATCCGAGTATCGGCCCGTGTTGCGGTGCGAGATCCTGGTGGCGAGCTCCTGGAATGCGACGTACGCCAGTCCGCGCAGCACGCCCGGACCCTCGTGGTCGTATCCATGCTGGACCTGGGCCATGCGGCCGCGCTCCAAGAGCACAGGATCGATGTTGCGCGTCACGGTCAGGTAGTCGCGCAACACGATCGCGTGGCGTCCCTCCTCCGCGGTCCATTGGCCTACCCAGGTCATCCAGGCGCCATCGCCCCTGCCGAACAGCCGATGGATGAGGCGGTGGTAGCTCGGCAGGTTGTCCTCGGTCAGCAGGTTGATTTCGAAGGCTGCCTGCGCCACGCCGGTCAGCCTCGGCTGATCGGGCGTCCAGGGATCCTGGTCGAAATCGCGGCCCAGGCGGTAGGGAACGTAGTCGTGGGGGAACCACTCCTGGGCAACGTCGAGGTGGCGCCTGAGCAGGCGTTCAGCTTCGGGCGCCAGCTCGATCAGGAGGTTTCGATCGAGCTCGATCGCCTCGGGCGGCTCCGACATGCTGCGAGGATACCGCAGGCCCGCGACCTCCTTGAGTATCCTGACCCCCCAGCCGCACGAGCCGGACCGATGAGGATCGCGGCGAACATCCACCGCATCGGCAGCGACAGCATCGTCAACGCCTACCTGGTCGAGGAGGCCGGAGAGGTGACGATCATCGATGCCGGCGTGCCGGGCTATTACGACGATATCCCGCGCGAGCTTGCGGCCATGGGTCGCTCGATCGGCGACGTGCGTGCGCTGGTGCTGACCCACGGCCACAGCGACCACATCGGCTTCGCGGAGCGCCTGCGCCGTGAGCGCTCGGTGCCGGTCTGGGTGCACGAGCTCGACGCGGCTCTCGCGCGCGGCGAGGTCCCGAATCCGGCCAGGTCCGGACCGATGAAGCTCGCTCCACTGCTCGGATTCCTGTGGTTCGGCACGCTCCATGGCGCGCTGCGGACCCGGCATCTCCTGGAGGTCTCGACCTTCGGGGATGGCGCCACGCTGGAGGTGCCGGGCAGCCCCCGGGTGATCCTGGTCCCGGGCCACACGCCGGGAAGCGCCGCTCTCCTGGTGCCCACCCTCGACGCGCTGTTCGCCGGTGACGCCCTCTCGACCTACGCGGTGACGACCGGCGAGCGTGGGCCGCAGATCGCTCCCTTCACGGCGGATGCGGACGAGGCCCTCGAGTCGTTGAGCCGCGTCCGCGATGTCGAGGCGCGTTGGGTCCTGCCCGGCCACGGCGAGGCGTGGGACGGAGGAGTTGGCCCCGCGATCCAGGCGGTGCGCGACCGAACGGCCTGACCCTCAGGGTCCTTGCCCGACGTATCCTCTCGGCGTGGAGCGCTGGCACACCATCATCGAGCCGTTTCGGATCAAGAGCGTCGAGCCGGTCCGCCTTACGACCGTCGAGGAACGCCAGGCGAAACTCGAGGCGGCCGGTTACAACCTGTTCAACCTCCACGCGGACGACGTGCTGATCGACCTGCTCACCGACTCGGGCACCGGTGCGATGAGCAGCGAGCAGTGGGCGGGCATCCAGCGCGGCGACGAGAGCTACGCCGGCTCACCATCGTGGTTCCGCTTCCTGGCGGCGGTGCAGGAGCTCTTCCCGTTTGAGCACGTCATCCCCACCCACCAGGGTCGCGCCGCGGAGAAGATCCTCTTCTCGGTGATCGGGGGGCCGGGCAAGGCGATCCCGAACAACACGCACTTCGACACCACGCGCGCGAACGTCGAGTTCACCGGCGCCGAGGCGGTTGACCTGGTCATCCCCGAGGGTCGCGAGCCGGCGACCATCCACCCGTTCAAGGGCAACATGGACCTCGAGGCGCTCGACGCGTTCATTGCCGAGCGCGGACCGCAGAACGTCCCTGTCGTCTTCGTGACGATCACCAACAACTCGGGTGGCGGCCAGCCGGTGAGCCTCGAGAACCTGCGCGGAGTGCGCGCCATCTGCGACCGATACGGGCTTCCCCTTTTCCTCGACGCGTGCCGGTTCGCCGAGAACGCCTGGTTCATCAAGGAGCGGGAGCCCGGCTACGCCGACAGGCCCGTCGTCGAGATCGTGCGCGAGATGGCGTCGCTGGCCGATGGCATGACCATGAGCGGCAAGAAGGATGCGATCGCCAATATCGGCGGATGGCTGGCGCTCAACGACGCGAGCTGGGCCGAGGCCTGTCGCAACATGCTGATCCTGACCGAGGGCTTCCCGACCTACGGCGGCCTGGCCGGGCGCGACCTCGAGGCGATGGCGCAGGGCCTGCGCGAGGTGGTCGATCCCGATTACCTGCGCTACCGGATCCGTTCCACGGCGTACCTGGGCGAGGCGCTGACGGAGGCCGGGGTCCCGCTCGTGCTCCCGATCGGTGGCCACGCCGTCTATCTCGACGCCGCAGCACTGCTGCCGCACATCGCCCCGCTCGAGTACCCCGGGCAGGCGCTCGCCTGCGCCCTCTACCGCGAGGGTGGGATCCGCGGCTGCGAGATCGGCACCGTCATGTTCGGCCGTCATCCCGACGGCAGCGAGGAGCCAGCGCCGATGGAGCTCGTCCGGCTGGCGATCCCTCGCCGCGTCTACACCCAGTCGCACGTCGACTACGTGATCGAGGTGATCCGCTGGGTGGCCGAGCGCGCCGGAGAGCTGCGCGGCTTCCGCATCGATCAGCAGCCGGCCACGCTACGGCATTTCACCGCGCGGTTCGCCCCGCTCTAGCGCGCGGCGGGCTCCAGCTCCACGAGCGAGATGGCGGGCATCGGCAGGTCGATCTCGAGCTTCATCCCGCCCTGGTTCGCCTCGATCAGTCGCTCCGGCTCCAGCTCCTCGAGCTGGTTCGCGGCGTGGAGCGCCACCCACTGTTCGTCGGTCGGCCACTCCCCGCCGCCCATCGCCGCCCACGTCGCCGCCAGGCTGGAGTGTTGCCGATCGACCCGATGGTGGCGGAGGCGATAGCCACGCGCCGCGAGCCCCTCGATCTGGATCGTGATATGGCGATCGAGCAGAGGGTTCCCTTCCGCCTGCGCGGAATCGATCGCGGTGTTCCAGATGAGGAGCGCGACCCGCCCGTCGACGTCCCGTGTCGCCAGAGCGTCGACCAGGCCGCCGGCCCCGTCGCCGCCCAGGTTGGCCTCGAGCTGGTCCTGGCCGAGATGTTCGAGCATCCAGAGCGCCCAGTAGCGTGGCTTGCGGAGGTTGCCGACGCTGAGCAGCCCGAAGCCGCCGTGCAGCAGTCGGGGTGGCCAGCCGAGCTCCTCGAACTGATCGGAGGCGACCCAGTAGGCGAGCGCCTCGAGGCGTCCCATGGCGCTCTTCATGCCCCGCACGAGGTAGCCGCCGGCCCATGCGGAGTCGTGGAGCGGATGGAAGTGGCTGGCGTGCGCCCCCCACTCCGTCCACCACAGCGGCAGCCTGGGGTGCCCGTGGCGCGTCGCGATGGGGCGGAGGTCGAGTGGTGCGTTGCCGTAGGTGTGCGTGCTCAGGAAATCGATCGCGGCACCCGAGGCGTTGACATGCGCCAGCATCTCGTCGATCCAGCCCACGGCCGCCGAGCTCGGCCCCCCGACGAGCAGGCCGGCGTCGACCGCCTTGACCGCGGCGGCGCTGACGTCGTAGAGGCGCAGGTATTCCTCGCGGGTCCCGCTCCAGAAGACCTCCAGGTTCGCCTCGTTCCAGACCTCGAAGCCCCAGCGTCGGACCTCGTCACGGCCGTACCGATCGACCAGGTAGGCGGTCAGCCCGCTCACCAGCTCGCCCCAGCGCTTCCAGTCGTGCGGCGGCGAGATGATGGCCTCGTACTGGAAGACGGTGCGCTCCGGATCGCGGGCCAGGTCGCGCGGCATGAAGCTGATCTCCACGATCGGGCGCAGGCCGAACTCGAGCAGGCGGTCGTAGACCGCGCCGATGCCCGAGAAATCGTGCTCCGGCCTGCCATCCACCTCGCGGTAGACGCCGAGCTCGTCGTGCAGGATGGCGTGAGCGCGCACCGCTTCGACGCCGAGC
>JALYSK010000145.1 GCA_030854805.1 Chloroflexota bacterium
TGGACGCGCATTCGTCGCAGTCTACGGAGTAATGCGCCGGCAGCGGCGTGGCTCGTAAGTACCGCGTCGCCGAATCTGCGGATCCGGGTACGCTCTGCGCCGTGCATGTTGCCCGTTCGCCGCAGACCCGGACCCCGTTGATGGGGAGGCTCCGGTCGTCGGCGCCGCCCCACCAGTATCAGCGCCTGCTTCGGACCGTGGTTCTTGCCATCGCAATCGGCTACGGCATCGCAAATGTCGTGTGGAGCATCTCAAGCTGGACGCTCGTCGATGTGAACGCCTATTTGCAGGCCGCCGAACGGATAAAGCACGGGCAGGAGCTCTATCCAGCCTTCGCGAGTCCCAATGCCCCAGAAGTGTTTCGGTACGCCCCCTGGTTCGCCGTTGCGTGGATTCCGTTCACGTACGTGCCGCGCGCGCTGGTGGACATCGCCTGGTCGGCCTTGCTGATCGGGGCCTCGGTCGTGGCGCTGTGGCCGCTTCTCCGAACGCGGCGCTCAGAGGCGGTCGTCCTCACCGGTTTGATCGGTTCGTTCCTTCTGCTCGTCGCTTCCGTCGGAAACGTACAGCCGCTCATGGTCGCCTCGCTGGTGGGGGGGCTGGATCGCCGATCCGGCCCGATATGGGTTGCGATCGCCGCGTCTCTCAAGGCGACGCCCATCGTGTTCGTGCTGGTGTATGTTGCGCGGCGCGAGTGGAGGCGGGCGGCTGCAACGCTGCTTCTGACCGCGCTCCTTACTGCACCGATGCTCCTGTATGACCTATCTGGCTACACACTCGAAGCGGGTGAGACCTTCGGCTTCATGGCGGTGTCGCCCGCGGCATTCCTCATCGTCGGGGCCGCGAGCGTCGCCTGGGCCCTCGTGGCCGCCTTGCGGCGCTCGCCAAGCGTGGTGATCGCCGCGAGCACAGCCTCTGTCCTCTGTCTTCCGCGGGTTTTCCCGTACCTCTTCACCTTCCTGCTCGTAGGCGGACCACGACCCGACGGCCCGGGGATCGCCGGTTCGGCGAGCCCGCATCCTCCGGACGTTGCCAGCCGGCAATGAGCCGAACCGCCCGCGAGCTCACAGTCCTCACGGTCGTGGCGCTCCTCGTTCGCACGGCGGTCGCGCTGGCGATCGACCGCGCTCCATGGACCGATTCGGCCTACTATTTCGCCTCCGCCAGGGAGCTGGCAACCGGCCACGGCCTGACTGTCCCATTCGTCTGGAGCTTCCTGGAGACAGGGGGAAGGCTGCCGACGCATCCCGGGCTGCCGATACCTAGCCATGCGCACTGGATGCCCTTGACCTCGTTTGTCAGTGCCGGAGCGATGTGGGCGCTCGGCGCGACGTGGCGGGCGGGACAGGTGCCGATGGTGCTGCTCTCGACATTGCTCACGCCGTTGGCCTACCTCATCGGTCTGCGCGTCTTTCGGTCGCGAGCAGCCGCTGTCGCTGGCGGCTTGCTCGTCGTCTTCTGCGGCCCGCTCCTGGTGTTCGGGTCGATCGTCGAGAACTTCGCCGTCTTTGGACTGGCGGGAGCCGGCGCGCTCTATGCAGCGATGCGCTCCGTCGACGATCCCGGGCATCGCAAGCTGTGGCTGATCGGCTCCGGAGCTCTGGTCGGCATCGCGACCCTGGCCCGAGTCGACGGTGTGCTCTTGGGCGTCGCCACTGCCGCCGCCTGGGCCATCGGTATGGGCTGGACCGGCTGGCGGGCCCCGGGGCCTCGCCCAGGCTGGCTGGTCGGCGTTGCCAGTGCACTTGCGTTCGCGGCGACGGTTGCACCCTGGGCGGGCCGTAACCTTGCGACCTTCGGCACCGTACTGCCGTCAACCGGCGGCCACACCCTGTGGATCAAGAGCTACAACGAGCAATTCTCACTGACCGCTGATACGAGCTTCGGCGCATACCTGGCTCAGGGCCCGCTCGCGATCATCTCCCCGAAGGTGCAGACGTGGATCACGTTGGTCGGCTACAGCATCGCGCTCCTGGCGGGCATCTTTGGCGCGCTCTTCCTCGCCTCGCTCTGGCTTCAACGCCGCGAGCCATACCACGCTCCCTTCATCGTCTATTGGCTGATGATGTTCGTGGCCATGGGAGCGATCTTCACGTTCCACGCGCCGAACGGCCTCTTCTACCATCACGCCGCGGCGTGGCTGCCGATCGCGGCACCGATGTCTGCCACTGCTATCGGCCGACTGGGCACCGCTGCCTCACGCTGGTGGCGCTTCCTGGGCAGGCCGGCCACGCACCGGTTCCTTCTCGTCGCCTCCTTGCTCGCCGCGGTCCCATTCTCGCTTGTCGCTTCCGGCCTCCTGCTCGCCGGCTGGCAGCAGGATCTTCGTGCCGCGGCGGCGGTCGGACGCTTCCTCGAACAGGAGGCCCAGCCGAACGACGTCGTGATGCACCGCGATGCGCCGCTCTTCTTCACGGTGACCGGGCATCCCACCATCGCACCCCCCAATGATCCTTTTCCGGTGATTGAGGAAGTCGCCCGCGCTTATCACGCACGGTGGTACGTGGCACAGCTGCAGAGCATTGGTCCGAGCCTCGAGCCGCTGGGGCTGTGGAAGGGCGGGGACGCAGTCGACGACCAGGGCAATCGCGCCAATTGGCTGGCTCGAACACCCTCTTTCGAGGAGGGAGGTGTGCGCGTTTATGCGATCCTGCCGGAGGGTCAGGCCGCGGCAGGCGCTCGCAATAGCACCCCGACCGAGGACGCCGCAACACGCTCGTAACCCGCTGCATCGAGCTGCTCCAGCAGGCGCCGATGAACAGGCTTGACGAGCACCCAGCCGATGTCGAGGCTGTGTAGCTCCTCGACCGATCCGTCTCCCCCGAGGATCGCGTAGTAGCGGCGCCAGACCGTGCCTGGCGCCGTCTCGATCCGGCCATCAAGGTAGGTCTGTACCTGGGAGTCGAGCCGATAGACCAGGTAGCCGCCCCACGACTGCTCGTTGAAGATCCGTGCCTGGCACTTCGCCCCCAGCCTCGCCTGAAGTGCGTCCACGAGCTGAACCGGCTCCTCGGTCGTGAGACGAGCGAGCGGCGCTGGCAGCAGCGGACGAACGAGCTGGAACGCGAGGATCGCCGCGGCTGCTACCGCCAGGGTGGCGACGCCTCGACGCTCCCACGCTGGTCCGACCGCACCGACGGCCCTACCGATACGGCGGCGGTGATGGAGCAGCCGATCGATGCTCACTGCGAGCGCCGGTAGGGCGAAGAGGACGAACCAGGGGATCGACCGCACGCTCATCAGCGCGAGGGCAAGGAGGCCGAGCGCGACGAGACGCTGCGGGACGCCGATCCCGCGCCAGCTGCGCAGCGCGACGAGCGCGGCGAGCAGGAGCCATAGCGGCATCGCAATCGGCAGCCAGGGCCATGCCGGCTGCCACTCGGTCGAGACCGCCCGCACCACCGGGTCCGCGCTCTGGGTATAGGCGTACACGAGGAGGTCGGCGCCGGCCGGGTTGAGCAATGGAGCGACGAACGAGATACCCATCGCCAGCGCTCGATGGCGCAGTTCTCGACTGCCAATGGCGATTGAGCGCGGGAGGATCGACGCCAGCACGGCGCCTACCGTGTAACCAGCCGCGACGAGCTGCCCGATGACGAACGCCCCGTGCACGTTCGCCCAGACGATCATCAGCAGCCCATAGACGATGGGCATCCAGGGTCGGGAGGCGAATCGGTCCAGCAGTGCGACTGCGATCGGGAAGAGCGCGAGCGAAAACGACTGTGTTCGGGGCAGGAGATGTGGACCGAGCACAGCGATCGTAAAGAGCGCTGCCAGGGCCGTCGCCTGACGGCTCGACGTTCCGAGCGCCAACCAGAGCGCAACGGCCAACCCGCCGAGCACGAGTGCCGCGTGCAAGGCGAGCGCGCCCCCGAGGGGCAGAGTCGACCAGACGACCTGCACCAGCCATTGCGGATTCAGGGCTCCCTCACGCATCGGCGTGAACGTGAATGGAAGCGCCTGCGCGGGATCGGCGCCGCTCGCAATGAGGCGACCGGAAGCGATGGTCAGCCAGAAGTCGTCGAGGGGCAGGCCCCATCCCACCGCGAGACCGACGAGCGCGAGGGCGAGCCAAGCAGCGGAGGCTGCCGGAGAGATCGGCCGCCGAGGCCTCCGCTCAGGCGCCATCACACGCACGCAGGAGGAGGACCTGCACCGAATCTCGGTACACCTCACACCAGCCGGCCGCCCGCGCCGGCCCGCGGGCGAGCGTCATGCTGGGCGTCAGCAGCAGAGCATCGACGTCGTAACGGCGGATGCGCTCCTGCCAGCGGGGCTCAGCGTCGACGATGGCCTGATAGTCGTCGATGACGTCCCTCGCGTACTTATGCATCCGGCCGTCGACAAACACGCGACCGCCCGCGGGATACAGCTCCTCGAGGACGTAGCCGCCCCATCCATAGCTGGCAAGGACGTGCACGGCCGGCAACCGATTGCGCAGGATCTCGACCGATGCAACCGGGAACCGATCTGCGGCGGGCTGGTCCGACGTGCGGGCGTGGGCGACGCCCACTCCGATCGCCGCCACGGCGACGATCAACGCCGAGGCGATGTCCACGTACCGCCTCGCGCGAATTTTTGAGTCGGCGATGCGAGTCGAGGGCCGCCGCCACCGCCGCAGCCGATCCTCGATCCCAAGAGCCAACGCCGGCAGCGCCAGGATGGCGGCAACAGGCGCGTTCCGAACCGCGGAGAGCCCGAGAACGACTCCGACGAGCGAAACTGTCGTGACCCATCCGGGCGCGCCGCGCGCGCCGTTCGCGATGAGACCGGCGATCAGCATGAGCAACGGCAGCGTGACCGGATCGTGGAAGTTAGGCGATTGCCACTCGGCAATGTTGCGTGCTCCCCAGTCGGTCGCGTCGGCGAAGCTGAGGCTGTAGAGCATCCCAGCTGGCCCCGACGGCGTGATCATCACTGCGAAAAGCGAGACGACGGCCACTACAAGCACGACGACCCGCGCGTGAGCCATGGGGGTCCGTCCGAGCAATGTCGCTACCAGATAGACGAACCCGATGCCCAGCCCGACAACGTAGAGCCCATGCAGGTTTGCCCAGAGCAGGAAGAGGGGCGGGAGCAGCACGAGCCGGCGTTCAGTGCCCAGGCCGGCTGTCATGAGAAGTCCGAGGACCGCGGCAAGGAGCGACCACGAGAGCACCTGTGGCCGAACGGTCACCAATGAGAGGCAGACAAGCCCTGGCAGCACCGCGGCAGAGATGAACGCGCCTGTCGACACGCGCCGCTGGAGGGCGAAGGCGAGGATGATGAAGGCCGACCCTGCGATTGCGCCGAAGGTCACCAGGGCGATGCCGACCCCCAGGTTATCGATCAGCCAGGCGATGACCAGGTCGCCCAGCCACTGGTCCGGAATCCAGGGGCGACCATTCCATGAGAAGGAGAACGGATCGGCGGTCGGAATCGAGGCGGTCGCCAGTATCAGGCGCCCGGTCGCGAGATGCCAGAAGTAATCGGGGTCGAACAGACCGGAGACGAGCGCGGCCATGATGAGGACTGCGGCCAGAGCGGTCGCCACCGCAACGATGGGCGACGGCAGGACTCGGACGGCTCGATTCATCACAGCCGACGAGTCTAGCCGTCGGTGCACGGCGGGCCGCCCTAGTACTTCCGGTGCTCGAAGTACTGTTGATTCAAGACAACCGGTGCGCAGACCATCGCCACAGCAGTCCGGTACTGGTCCGGACCCCGTACCAGCAGGTTTGATCTTTGGCGAAGACAGTCGGCATGGCCAGCACGCGCAGCGGGTTCGAGCACACGTACGGACAGGCGACCGAGGGTGTGCGTCGAGGCGCGCGACGCACATATGGGCTGACAGCGCTGTTCCGGGAGCAGTACCGGCGCAAGCTCGAAGAATGGATGCAGCTGCGCGCAAGCCTGGACCAGCACGCGGGAGGAGCCACGAGCCCACGATTGAGTGCGCTCCAGAACCAGCACGAGCAGCTCGGACGCGAAGTGGCCGGCCTCCAGAACCGCCTGAAGCGGCTCGACGTTGCAGCCCGGCAGCTCGATATCGTCGCCGCCTACCTGGCCAGCTCTGATCCACAGCCGCACGAGCCGATCCTGACCGATGCAGATGCATCGCCGGCGGCCATGACCCTGCGCGTCATCCAGGCTCAGGAGGGCGAGCGACAGCGGCTCGCCGAGGAGGTCCACGACGGGCCCGCTCAGGTCCTCACCAACGCGATCTTCCAGGTCGAGTACCTCGACCGGGTCCTCGCCGACTCACCTGACGCCGCGCGGGACGAGCTGACGTTCCTGCGCAGCATGCTGCGCGACGGCCTGGATGAGGTGCGCGGCTTCATTACCAACCTGCGTCCGCCCGCCGTCGACGTAGGGCTCAACCAGGCCATCGCGGTTCAGGCGGGCGAGTTTCAGGCGCGTCACGGGATCGAGGTGCAGGTCGCAGTGCAGGGGATCGACGACCGTCTTGACCCGGGCGGCAAGCAGTCGGTGCTGCGCATCCTCCAGGAGTCGCTCCAGAACGTGCGCAAGCACGCCGCCGCGACGCAGGTCAGCATCGGCCTCAAAGGAAACCTCTTCATCATCAGCGACAACGGACGGGGCTTCGACGTGATGCGGCTGGCATCCGGCGCGAGCCGCAATTTTGGCCTTCAGTTCATGCGCGAGCGCGCGGAGCTGATGGGTGCCCAGCTGCAGATCGAGTCCAGGCAGGGCGAGGGAACCCGAATCCTCCTCCGCCTCCCGCACTGAGCGACAAGGAGACAGACATGGCGACCACACTACGCAAGACGAACCGAGCAGCCAAGCAGGAGGAGACGATGGAGGAAGCGCAGGAACGGCGGCGCGGCGCGGATCGGCGCGGCACCGCGAAGAGCCGGATCGTGATCGTGGATGGTCACACTCTCTTTCGGCGTGGCGTCCGCAACATCCTCGAGCTCGAGCAGGATATCGAGGTCGTGGGTGAGGCGGGGACGGGACGTGAGGCCCTCGCCGTGATCCAGGAGCTGACGCCCGACGTGGTCCTGATGGATCTGGGTCTGCCCGCCCCCAACGGCATCGAGACAACGCAGCGCGTCAAGCGCGAGCTGCCGCACACAGGTGTGATCGTCCTCGCCAGCAATGATGACGAGGATCAGCTCTTCGACGCCATCAAGGCGGGGGCAGCCGCATACGTCCTCAAGGACATCGACCCGACCGATCTGATCGCCATCATCCGGCGCGTGCGCGCCGGCGAATACCTCATCAACGACAAGGTGTTCAGCAAGCCGGCGGTCGCCAGTCGCGTTCTGAAGGAGTTCCGCGAGCTGGCGGTCTACGGCTCCGATGCGCAGCCGATCTTCGCCCCCCTCTCACCGCGCGAGGTCGAGATCCTCGACAACATCGCACAGGGAATGACCAACAAGCAGGTCGCCTATGCCCTGTCGATCAGCGAGCAGACGGTGAAGAACCATATGAGCTCCATCCTGCGCAAGCTCTCTGTCAACGATCGCACCCAGGCGGTTGTGTACGCCATGCGCCAGGGCTGGATCAAGATCCCGGAGGACTGAGCCCGAAGTCCCATTCGGCCCGGTACGGGAAGCCCATGGCGCCGCACCCAGACCGGGCGATACGGTTCGCTCAAGTCGTCGCGGGTATCCGGGACGGCCTTCATTGAAGGGGCCGGCGCCGCAAGGCCGGCCCCGGGTCTCCTCCTCCTCCGTTGAGGGAGCCGTGTCCACAGGGCACGGCTCCTTCTTCATCGCGTCGAAATGCGCATACCGGCCGCCCGTACCGCCGACTTATCGCCCGCTGCCAGCCGATTGGGTCTCGCCCGCGGGCGGTCTTTTACGTATTGACGTGTCGCTGCCGTACATCACATGCTGTGCAGCCAGCCTGCGGAACACTCAAGCAAGGCGGGGAGAAAGGAGGTAGGGACGTATGATTCGGGCCATTCAACTGCTCCTCAGCAAGCTGCCGGCATTCGCCCAGGCACGACGAACCCAAGGTCGCGGTCAAACGTTGATCGAATATGCACTTCTTCTCTTTTTTCTCGCGATCGTGGTCATCGCCGCGCTCCTGGTGCTCGGCCCGACAGTCAGCGGCATCTTCCGCTCTGTCAACGATCAGGTCTGAAACTTGACAAGCGACCTGAACCAGCGCCAACGTACCTGGTCGATCGATCCGAAGTAGGACTATCGGTCAATAGAAGAGCCCGGGCATGACCCTGTAC
>JALYSK010000147.1 GCA_030854805.1 Chloroflexota bacterium
GGCCAGCGCGGTCCACATCAGCTCGCGCTGATCCGCGTCCCTGGCGAGCGGCTCGGCGCCGACTACCTCGAGTCCGACCTCGTATCCGGCCGCCTCGATGGCGCCCACGATCCCGCTCCGATCGATCAGCCCCGGGTCGTACGCCACCGTCGCGCGCTCGGTGGCGAGGTTGACACTGGCGCTGCGCACTCCGTCGGCCCTGTTCAGGTACCGCTCGATGCGGTTCACACAGGAGGCGCAGGTCATGCCCTCGATCGGCAGCGTGAGCTCCTGCGAGGCGAGGCTGCTTTCGGTCGTCACGGCCCTGACAGGATACTACAGGGGAGTATGCGGGCCTCTCCAATCGCCGGGGCTCGTGCGACCGGGCCGTATGCTGCGAGGGTGCAGGCCTTGATCCTCACCAACGAGTTCCCGCCCGAGATCTATGGCGGGGCCGGCGTGCACGTCGGCGAGCTGACCCGGGAGCTCCGGCGCCTGATGGAGCTCGACGTCCGAACCTTCGGCGCCCACGTCGCGCAGGCCGACGGACTGCGCATCCGCGGCTATCCCGCCCAGCATGACCTCACCGGCGCTCCCGAACCGCTTCGGCCGATGCTGGGTGCGCTGAGCCGAGACCTGGGCTTCCTGTCCGACCCCGTGAGCGCCGATCTGGTCCATTGCCATACGTGGTACACGCACCTGGCCGGAATCTTGGTCAAGCTCGCGTACGGCATCCCCCTGGTCGTCACGGTGCATTCGCTCGAGCCACTGCGCCCCTGGAAGCGGGAGCAGCTGGCGGGCGGATACGACGTCTCGCTCTGGATCGAGCGCAGCGCACTGCAGATGGCGGACGCGGTGATCGCCGTCAGCCAGGGGACGCGCGACGACGTGCTCCGCATCTTCGCGATCCCGCCCGAGCGGGTGCCCGTCATCCACAACGGCATCGACACCGACTTCTACGCGCCCGACGCGGCGACCGATGCGCTCGAGCGCTACGGCGTCGATCCCGCGGTGCCCTACGTGCTCTTCGTCGGCAGGGTCACGCGCCAGAAGGGGATCGTCCACCTCGTGCGCGCGATCGAGCATCTCGATCCGGGCATCGGAGTAGTTCTCTGCGCCGGGCAGCCGGACACGCCGCAGATCGCGGCGGAGATGGAGGAGGGAGTCGCAGCCGCGCGGGCGCATCGGTCGAACGTGGTCTGGATCCCGGAGATGGTGAGCCGCGAGGCGGCGCGCCAGCTGTACAGCCACGCCGCGGTCTTCTGCTGTCCGTCGGTCTACGAGCCGTTCGGCATCATCAACCTGGAGGCGATGGCGTGCGAGACGCCGGTCGTGGCAAGCGCTGTCGGCGGCATCCCGGAGGTGGTCGCCGACGGCGAGACGGGGCTCCTGGTACCGGTCGAGCTGAGCCTGGACGACCCGATGTCGCCGGTGGATCCCGACCGATTCGAGATGAACCTGGCCGGCGCCATCAACCGCCTGATGGCCGATGCCGTCACCCGCCGGGTGATGGGACGCGCGGGACGACGACGTGCGATCGAGCACTTCAGCTGGCGCGCGATCGCGGAGGAGACCGCCGAGCTGTATCGGTCGCTGGTCGGCTGAGCGACAATCGGCGCGATGGGGCTTGTCAACGGGATCCTGCGTGCAGAGTCGATCGCCATCTTCTTGGCCGCGCTGGCGCTGTACCTCGGCAACGGTGGGAACCCGCTCGGGCTACCGCTCCTTTTCGCACCTGACCTTTCGATCGCGGGTTACCTGGGCGGCCCACGGGTGGGAGCGTTGACCTACAACCTCGTCCACAACTGGGCGCTTGCGGTGCTCGTGTACGCCGCGGGCTGGTGGTTGGCAGTCCCCGGCCTCATGCTCGCGGCGTACCTCTTCGCTGCGCACGTCGGGATGGATCGGGCGCTGGGTTACGGCCTCAAGCTGCCAACCGCCTTCACCGATACGCATCTCGGACGAATCGGCAAGCATGGGCCAGAGGAGCTGGCCTGATGGCAGGCGTGCTCTACCGCGGGGCGGCGCTGACCGATGCGCGCTCCGACAGGCTGCTCCTCGACCTCAGCGTCCTCGTCGAGGACGACACGATCCGATGGATCCGACCGTTTGATGGTGAAGAGGATGCCGGCGACGCCGAGGTGGTCGATGCCAGCGGGGCCACCGTCGTACCCGGAATGGTGGACGCGCACAGCCACGTCACGGGTCCCGGCGGGGCACACTGGATCGAACGCTTCGCGGACCCGCCCGATCGGCTGGTCGCCGTCGCCGAAGCGAATGGCGCCCTGGCGCACGCTGCGGGCGTCCGCTGGCTGCGCGACGTCGGCTCGCCGATTGGCGTCGATCCGGTCGATGGACGCGAGCGCGCGCTTGCCCTGGGCGTGCGCGACCGATGGAACGGGAGGCGAGACAGGCCGTACATCCGTGCCGCCGGCTCGTGGGTGATGCGCGCCGGTACCATCGCCGGCCTGGCCACCGCCGAGGCGTCGAACGGCGACGAGCTCCTCACAGCTGCGATGAGACAGGTCGACGACGGCGCGGACCTTGTCAAGCTCTACCTCGACGGCCCGGACCCTGAGACGCCGCCGTGGACGATCGCGGAGGTCTCGGCGGTGGTCGAGGCTGCCCACGCCCGCAACGTGCGTGTCACGGCCCACGCCGGCCGCCTGAACGGGGCACAGGTCGCGGTCGAGGGCGGGGTCGATGCCATCGAGCACGGCTTCGAGCTCGACGCCGCCCTCGTCCGCCGTATGGCGGAGCTCGGGACCCGGCTGGTGAGCACCCTCGCGGTGATGCACTCGTGGCTCTCGTTCGGTCGGACGACCTCGCTGCCGCGGTTCGCGGACGAGGAAGGGAAACTCCGGATCCTGGAGCGCCTGGAGCGCGCGTCTGAAAGCGTTCGGCTCGCTCATGCCGCGGGCGTCGCCATCGCCGCTGGAACCGACTTCGGCGGCGGCTCGCTCCGCGCGAACCAGCTCGCCTGGGAGGTTGGGTCGCTCGTTGAGGCCGGTCTCCAACCCTGGGAGGGCCTGGCGGCCGCGACCTGGCGTGGCGGCGAGCTGCTGGGCGAGCCGGAGGCCGGCATCCTCCGCGAGGGCGGCCCGCCCGACTTCTTCCTGGTGCACGGTGACCCGCTCTCCGACCCCGCCGCCCTCTGGCGCGTGTGGCGCGTCGCCTGAGGCACTCCACCACTCACCGGGTTCTTGTCGGAGCGCCGCAGGCCTTCAGCCACAGATCGCTTCACGTAGCCGCAAGGGTCACGCGTTGCCCGGGGGCCATTTGTCGGTTGCGCATGTGACTCTCGGCCCTACGGTGGGCACCCGTCGCACGGCAATACTGGGGATGCAATCGGCCGTCGCAGTCACGCGGCGGCGTTCACCGATACGACGGTGTCATCATGAACCTCCCGCGATCCCTCGTTCTGTTCCTCGCGGCCTGCGGCGGCGGGGCGATCTTTGCCCTGCCCCTCGTGCTCGGCGCCCTGGCGCTTGGCGCCGGCTCGCCCGTCGCCTCTGCCAGCGCGTCCGTGAGCGCCTCGGGCAGTGCCGCACCGATCAGCGACGAGCTGCTCGGCACGCTCAGCATTCATGCGTTCGACCTCGGCTTCAAGCCCTCGACGCTCGAGGTCAAACAGCCGGGTCGCTACTCGCTCACCTTCGTCAACGACGGAGCGACCCTGCACGACATCACCTTCGACGACGGGACGGTCATCAAGGCCGACCCCGGGAAGACCGTGAAGGGCGAGGTGGTCATCCCGGCCGGCGGCCTGGGGTTCATCTGCAGCGTGCCCGGGCACGCGGCGGGCGGCATGAAGGGCACCGTGACCGTCGCCGGCGGGACGGCGCCCAGCACCGAGCCCGCGCCGAGCGGCGCCCCAACTGCCACGGTGGGGCCGAACCCATCCGCGCCGGCCTACGTGCTGCGCGATCCTGCCGCGCCGAAGCGCGCTCAAGGGACCGTTCACGACGTCGAGCTGGTGATGAGCGAGCGGCTGATGACCGTCGCCCCCGGCTATCAGCAGCTGGTCTGGACGTTTGGTGATCAGGTGCCGGGACCGACCATGCGCGTCAAGGTCGGTGACAAGCTGCGGGTCACCCTGAAGAACCCCGCCACCAGCAAAATGCCGCACTCGATCGACTTCCACGCCAGCATGGTTGCGTGGAACGACGAGATGCGGTCGATCAAACCCGGTGAGGAGCTCGTATACGAGTTCGAGGCCAAATACGCCGGCGTGTTCATGTACCACTGCGGCACCGCGCCGGCGCTGCATCACATCGCGAACGGCATGTACGGGATGATCATCGTGGAGCCGAAAGAGGGTCTGCCGCCAGTCGACAAAGAGTTCGCCCTGGTCCAGAGCGAGTGGTACCTGGGTGCGCAGGGGCAGGTCACCGACCTGACGAAGGCGGCAGCCGGCGCATCTTCGCCTGACTTTGTGGTCTTCAATGGGATCGCCAACCAGTACAAGGACAAGCCGATCCACGTCGAGGTCGGCGAGACGGTGCGCGTCTTCGTTCTCGACGCGGGCCCAAACGTCGAATCGTCATTCCACGTAGTGGGCACGATCTTCCACGATGTGATCAAGGAGGGGGTCCATCTCAGCGAAGGGAACGCCGGCAACTGGGGGGTGCAGGCGGTCGACCTGTCACCGGCACAGGGCGCCATCATCGAGATGCGCTTTGCGGAAGACGGTTTGTATCCGATCGTGACCCACGCATTCAACTTCGCCAGCATGGGAGCGCTCGGCCTCTTCTCGGCTGGTAACGGTGGCCCGCCCGTCGCGGGTGGCCATTGATCGATCTCGGACCCGCATCGGCGCCAGCTTCTCGGCCGGGGCGAATTCATGTCGCAGGGTGGCAGGAATAGGCCCGATCCTGAAGGACCGATAGACTGACCACGCCGTGACCGCCCCCTCTCGTCGGCCCAGTGCCGACCCGCTCGAAGCATTCAGTGAGCCGACCCGCACCTGGTTCGCGGAGGCGTTCGCGGAGCCGACCCGTGCCCAGGAGCTCGGCTGGCCGGTCATCAGTGGCGGGCACCATACCCTCCTCCACGCGCCGACCGGCAGTGGCAAGACCCTCGCCGCCTTCCTCTGGTGCGTGGATCGGCTCATGACCGAGCCGGCTCCGCAGCGCGAGACCGTGCGCGTCCTCTACGTCAGCCCGTTGAAGGCGCTCACGTATGACGTCGAGCGCAACCTGCGAGCGCCGCTGGCCGGCATCCGGCGCATCGCCGAGCGGCTGGGCGTCTCGGTACCCGAGATCAGCGTCGCGTCGCGCACCGGCGACACCCCGGCCGATGCACGACGGCAGCTGGTCAAGAGGCCGCCCGACATTCTCGTCACCACGCCAGAGAGCCTCTACCTGCTGCTCACCAGCCAGGCGCGCGAGATCCTTCGCGGCGTCGAGCACGTCATCGTCGACGAGGTCCATGCCATGGCAGGCACAAAGCGCGGCGCCCACCTGGCGATCTCGCTCGAGCGACTCTCCGCGCTGACGAAGCGTGAGCCGCAGCGGATTGGGCTCTCGGCGACCCAGCGCCCGCTCTCCGCCATCGCGGCATTCCTCGGCGGGGTCGGACGCGAAGTCGAGGTGGTCGACGCAGGGTCGCTAAAGCAGCTCGACCTGGAGGTGATCGTGCCGGTCGAGGACATGAGCCGCATGGGTGAGGCGATCGACCCGGCCGACGCTCCGGGCGGACCCGCCGCAGCTCCGGAGGCGCGCCACTCCATCTGGCCCGCCATCCATCCGCGGCTGCTTGAGCTGATCCGGGCGCATCGGTCGACCCTGATCTTCGTCAACTCCCGCAGGCTGGCCGAGCGCCTGAGCGCGAGGCTCAACGAGCTGGCCGGGGAGGAGCTGGTGCGCGCACACCACGGCTCGATCGCGCGGGAGCAGCGGCTCGAGATCGAGGAGGCCCTGAAGGATGGGCGGCTGCCGGCGCTGGTGGCGACCTCCACCCTCGAGCTGGGAATCGACATGGGAGCGATCGACCTGGTGATCCAGATCGAGGCGCCGCCATCCGTCGCCGCCGGGCTGCAACGGATCGGTCGCGCCGGTCACCAGGTGGGTGAGCCGTCGACCGGCAAGATCTTTCCGAAGTTCCGCGGCGACCTCGTCGAGTCGGCGGTCGTTGTCGAGCGCATGAAGGCGGGGGCCATCGAGGAGACAGAGATCCCGCGTAACCCGCTCGATGTGCTGGCGCAGCAGATCGTTGCCATCTGCGCGCTCGACACCTGGACAGTCGACGATCTCCACGCCCTCGTCACGAAGGCGGAGAACTTCCGTGACCTGAGCCGTGAGCAGCTCGAGGGAGTCCTCGACATGCTCTCGGGGCGCTATCCCTCCGACGAGTTCGCCGAGCTCAAACCGCGGATCGTCTGGGATCGGCAGGCGGGCACGCTGCAGAGCCGCAACGACGCCCGCGTGGTGGCCATCACCTCGGGCGGGACGATACCCGACCGCGGGCTGTACGGCGTGTTCCTGCCCGGCGACGACGGAAAGGGAGGGCGGCGCGTCGGTGAGCTGGACGAGGAGATGGTCTACGAGTCGCGCGTCGGCGAGGTGTTCCTGCTGGGTGCCTCGAGCTGGCGGATCGAGGAGATCAAGCCGGATCGCGTGATCGTGACGCCGGCGCCCGGCGAGCCCGGCAAGATGCCCTTCTGGCACGGGGACGCCATTGGCCGGCCGGTCGAGCTGGGCCGCGCCATCGGCTCATTCCTGCGTTCGCACGAGCCTCTCGAGACCGATGTCGCCGTAGCGCGGCTACAGGCTGACCATCACCTTGATCAGAAGGCGGCGGCCAACCTTGTGGCCTACCTCGGCGAGCAGCGTGAGGCGACCGGCTCCCTGCCGACCGACCGCACCATCGTGATCGAGCGTTTCCGCGACGAGCTGGGCGACTGGCGCGTCTGCCTGCTCTCGCCGTTCGGCGGCCGCGTCCACGCGCCGTGGTCGATGGCGATCGAGGCGCGGCTCCGCCAGCGTGGGCTCGAGGTGCAGACGATCTGGTCGGACGACGGGATCGCAGTTCGTCTGCCGGAGGCGGACCAGGCGCCGCTCGACGACGCGGTGATCATCGACCCCGACGAGGTGGAGGAGCTGCTCATGACCGAGCTCGGCGGCTCGGCCCTCTTTGCCGCCCGCTTCCGCGAGAACGCAGCCCGAGCGCTGCTGCTGCCACGCCGCCGTCCCGGACAGCGCACCCCCCTCTGGATGCAGCGTCAGCGCTCCGCGGACCTGTTGGCGGTGGCATCGCAGTACGGGTCCTTCCCGATCGTGCTGGAGACCTATCGCGAGTGTCTGCGCGACGTGTTCGACGTGCCGGCCCTGCGCGAGGTGCTGGGCGCCATCCGCTCCCGCGCCGTGCGGATCGTCAGCGTCGAGACCGCGACCGCCTCGCCGTTTGCCTCGTCGCTCCTGTTCGACTACGTGGGCAGCTTCATGTATGAGGGCGACGCCCCGCTCGCGGAGCGGCGGGCGCAGGCGCTGGCTCTCGATCGCGAGCTGCTCGCCGAGCTGCTGGGCGCGGAGGAGCTGCGCGAGCTCCTCGACCCCGCGGCGGTCGGTGACCTCGAGCTGGAGCTGCAGGCGCTCGCCGCCGGGCGGCGGGCGAAGACCGTCGACGGGGTGCACGAC
>JALYSK010000158.1 GCA_030854805.1 Chloroflexota bacterium
TGGCGATCCGACCCTCGAGAAATGCCTGGTCGTTCTTCGCCTGCTCGTAGTCGGCGTTGTCGGTGATATCGCCGAGCGACTTCGCCTCTCCAATGGCGCGAGCGATGCGCGGCCGCTCGACGTTCACGAGATGCTCGAGGTCGGCCTGCAGCTTGGCAAGCCCTTCCGCGGTCAGGTAGGTCGGCTCGGTCATCTCAGTAATAGCCCGGGGGCGGTGGGAGTGGCTCGCCTTCGGCATCGATCCGCTCGAGCGCAGGGAGCTCGTCGCGATGGCGCCGAGTTCCGGTCGGGCCCGGGATCGGCCGGGCCATGATCGAGCCGGGCACCTCGTTGAGGCGATCTCCGATCCCGCGCAGCCCGAGGTGCCGAAGGGCCGGCGCGAAGCGATCCGCGAAGTCGACGTCGCGCAGCAGGCCGAATGCGATCGAGGCGTGCGCGCGCATCAAGACCTGAATCGCCCACGACGCCTCGGCCGGAGAGGTCCGGTTGAGGCCCAGCTGGCGCTCCAGCACCTCGACCGCCCGATTCACTTCGTCGCGGGTCTCTCGCGTGAAATGCGGCGTGCGGTTCGCCAGAATGCGCGCACGGTAGAGGGCGGCGCGGACGCGGTCGTCGCGGTCGGTGAGCTTGAGGGAGGTCATGACCGGAATCTTACGCGCTCAGCCCGGCTGGCAGGAGGCGATCGGTCGGGCTGTCGCCGGTGCCACGCGACCGATCGCGGCCGACGAGCGATTCTCCCCGCGCGACACGACCGGTCGGCTGAACAACCCACGCTGGGATCGGTCCTCCTTTCCGGCTGCCCGGAAAGCCTCCACGCTGCTCCTCGTCTATCCCGGCGACGATGGCGACCTGACTGTGCCGCTCACCCTGCGGCATGCGGGCCTGCCAGCCCATCCTGGCGAGGTTTCGCTCCCGGGCGGCGCGGTCGATCCAGGCGACGCGAGCCGGGAGGCGGCAGCCTTGCGCGAGGCCCACGAGGAGGTCGGCGTCGACCCTGCCACGGTCCGCATCGCCGGCGCCCTCGACGACATCTGGATCCCGGTCAGCAACTTTGAGCTGCGCCCGTTCGTCGGCACTGCGACCGTCCGCCCCACTCTCGTGGCGCAGACCGATGAGGTGGCGGAGATCGTGGAGCTCCCCCTGCGCCTGATCCTGACCGATGCCATCGTCGGCGAGGAGGAGATCAGCGGCGCGAGCTGGGTCCTGCGCGCCGCCGTCTATCGCCACGGCGGGCAGCGGATCTGGGGGGCCACGGCTCGCACGCTGGCGATGTTCGCGGCGGTCCTCGCCGAGGCACAGATCAGCGAGTAGCGGTCGTCAGGGTCGAGTGCCCACGCTCGTGTGCGCCGCGGCCAGCAGCGCGAGGAGCTCGCCATGGTGTGGCTCCGGGGCGGCGACGATCGCCACTGTCGCCCCCTTCTTCTGGGGATCCCACCACGCCCCCCCGGAGAGATCGGTCACTCGCGCCCCGCTGCGTTCGGCAATCAGCCCGGCCGCGGCCACGTCCCAGCGCGATAGGCCGCCGTTCTGGATGAAGGCGTCGAAGCGACCGTTGGCCACGTACGCAAGAGACAGAGCGGCGCTGCCCATCCGTCGCGAGATGCGAATCTCCTTCGCTACGCGGCGCTCGCGGGCGATCCCGCCGCGGCCGATGATCGCCAGCGCGACCACGAAGTCGGAGAGCGTATCCTTCTGGCTGGCCGCCACCTCCTGGCCGTTCAGGCAGGCGGGCCCGTCGATCGTGGCGCTGTACAGGTCGTCGCGCGCCGGGTCGAAGATGACGCCGACCGACGGGCCCGCATCGGTCACGAGGCCGATCGAGACACAGTAGTAAGGGATGCCGTTGGCATAGTTGACGGTCCCGTCGAGCGGGTCGATCACCCAGCGCCGGCCCGCGCCGCGACTGCCACGCCGCTCGTGGAGGCCCGACTCCTCGGCCAGGATGGCGTCGTCTGGGAAGCGCTCCCGGATCGCCTCGACGACGAGCGCCTCGCTGGCGTAGTCCGCATCGGTCACGACGTCGCGCTTGCTCTTGTGGTCGATCCGTTCCAGGCGCTCGTAGCTGGCGGTCAGGAGCGCCCCGGCGCGCCGCGCCAGGTCGATCGCGAAGGCGAGGTCGTCGGCGGTCTCGGAAGGCATCGCATGCGATGCTAGCCGCTGTCGCCCTCCTCTGGGTCAGTCGAGCATGCCGGCGCCGTGCGAATGTAAATCCGCTGCGCCCATGCGGCTAGGCTACCGGCATGCCACAGCTCCACATCCACGCCGAGGTCGGCGACTATGCGCCGCTCGTCCTTCTGCCGGGCGATCCGAACCGGGCTAGGGCGATCGCCACGCGCTTCGACGGCGGCACCGATGGCGGCGTCACCCGCCTGGTCAACGACAATCGCGGCATGCTCGGCTACACCGGCACCTACCAGGGTCGGCCGGTCAGCGTGCAGTCGACCGGGATGGGTACCCCAAGCATGAGCATCGTGCTCGAGGAGCTGCTCCGCTTGGGCGCCAAGCAGCTCGTGCGGGTGGGGACCTGTGGCGGGATTGCGCCGGCGCTGAAGACCGGCGACCTGGTGATCGCCTCCTCTGCCGCCCCGGTCGACGGCGCAACGCAGACCTATCTCCACCGCGAGGCGTATGCCCCGACCGCCGATTTCGCGCTGACGCACTCGCTCTACCACGCCGCGGAGGAGGCCGGCATCCCGACCAGGGTCGGGCAGGTTGCATCGGTCGACGTCTTCTACAACCCCGACGCCGACTACGCCCAGCGCTGGCGGGACCGCGGCGTGCAGGCCTTCGAGATGGAGGCCTCCGCGCTCTTCTACCTTGCCGCGCGGGCCGGGGTGCAGGCCGCCTGCCTCCTCGTCGTCAGCGACGTGCTGAGCGAGAAGGTGAGCTCCGAGGAGAGCTACGTGTCGCCCGACGAGCTGGCTGCCGCGGTCGACCGCATGACCGAGGTGGCGCTGCGGGTCGTACTCAGCTGAGCGTCGGCATCGGTCCTGCTGTGTGCTCGGTGTAGACTCGGAAAGCAGTCCGAGCAGAGGATGCAGCAACCCATGACCGATACCCTGGCGCGCCCGTCCGGCGCCGTCGTCAACCCGAATGCCGCCGCGGAGGCTCAGGACTTTCTCCCCCTCAAGGGGATCGACCACGTCGAGTTCTGGGTCGGTAACGCCAAGCAGGCGGCCAGCTACTACCGCGCGCTGTGGGGCTTCACGCCGGTCGCCTACGCGGGGCTCGAGACCGGCGTCCGCGATCGCGCCAGCTACGTGCTGGTTCAGAACGAGATCCGATTCGTCTTCACCGCCCCGCTGACCCCCGACGGCGAGCTGGCTGAGCACGTCCGGCGCCACGGCGACGGCGTGCACGACATCGCCTTCGCGGTCGACGACGTCGAGAGCGCCTGGCGAGAGACGACTTCACGCGGTGCCCGCTCGGCGCTGGAGCCGGCGGAGCTGAAGGGCAAGAAGGGCGTGCTGCGCCGCAGCGCGATCCACACCTACGGCGAGGTGCTCCACTCTTTCGTGGACCGCTCCGACTACCGCGGCACGTTCGCGCCCGGCTACCACAGGATCGCGAACCCGACCGCCGCGGCCCCCGGCCAGACGCTGCTCGAGGTCGATCACTGCGTCGGGAACGTGAGGCTGGGTGAGATGGATCGCTTCGTCGAGTTCTACCGGTCAGTGATGGGCTTCAGCCAGCTGATCCACTACGACGACAAGGTGATCCACACCGAGTACTCGGCCCTCATGAGCAAGGTGATGCAGAACGGGAACGGCCGCATCAAGTTCCCGATCAACGAGCCGGCCAGCGGCAAGAAGAAGAGCCAGATCCAGGAGTTCCTGGACTGGTATCTGGACGATGGCACGCAGCACATCGCGCTGCGAACGACCGATATCGTGGGCACGGTGCGTGCGCTGCGCGAGCGCGGCGTCGAGTTCCTGGGCATGCCGCATACCTACTACGAAGCGCTGCCGGACCGGGTCGGCGACGTTGGTGTACCGATGCCGACGCTCGAGGAGCTCGGCATCGAGGCCGACCGCGACGAAGAGGGCTACCTGCTCCAGATCTTCACCAAGCCCGTGCAGGATCGCCCGACCTTCTTCTTCGAGATCATCGAGCGCCACGGCTCGCGAGGCTTCGGGGTCGGCAACTTCAAGGCGCTCTTCGAGGCGATCGAGCTCGAGCAGGCCAAGCGCGGCAACCTCTAGGTCGCGGATCGCTCCGTGCTGGTCGAGCTGGAGGAGATTCGCGCTGCGGCGGAGCGCATCCGCGGGGTGGCGGTGCGCACCCCCCTGCTGCCGTGGGACGACCGGACGTGGCTCAAGCCCGAGTCCCTTCAGCCGATCGGCGCATTCAAGATGCGCGGCGCGTACAACAAGCTGGCCTCCCTGACCGATGCCGAACGAGCGCGCGGCGTGGTCACCTATTCCTCGGGCAACCACGCGCAGGCGGTGGCGAGGGCCGCGCGCCTCCTGGGCGCGATGGCGGTGATCGTCATGCCCGACGATGCGCCGCGGGTCAAGGTCGAGGGCGTGCGGCGCGACGGCGCCGAGATCATCTTTACCGGGCCAGGGTCGGAGGAGCGCCACGAGGTGGCCCTGCAGCTCGTTGCGGATCGCGGCTACACCATGGTCGAGCCATACGACGATCCGGCGATCATCGCCGGCCAGGGCACCATCGGCCTCGAGATCGTGGAG
>JALYSK010000054.1 GCA_030854805.1 Chloroflexota bacterium
CGTGACGAAGCGACGTCGACGCATCTCGTCGATCGCCGTGTTGGTCGCGATCCTATAGAGCCACGAGCGCCTGGAGCTCTCATCCGCCAGAGAGTCGAGCTTGCGATGCGCCTTGATGAAGGTGTCCTGTGTGATGTCAGCGGCGCGGTCGCGGTCGGCGACCATGCGTAGGACGTAGTTGAAGATAGGAGCCGAGAACTCGTCGAAGAGCCGCTCGAAGGCGGCGTCGCGCTGAGCCTGTGTGACGCGCGCGTTCACCGCGGTCCCTCCGACCGGCAGGCGCTGCGGCAACACCATCGACTGCACCTCGTCCTCCACGCAGAATCCCCTCGCGGGTTGCAGTCAGTACGCACCGGTCCGCGCATCTGTTACGGCCGGGCCACCGGAGCGACCAGCTGCCGGCGCAGAACGTCGGCCGCGTACTCCGGTGCCGCCGGGTTGACCGCCAGCGCGGTGGCGCGCTCGAGCCCGGCGATGACGCGCAGCCGTGGGTGCAGCTCCCAGTGCCAGTGAAACGTCTGGTCGAGCCGCTGGCCCGCCGGGGCGGTGTGCAGGAAGAGGTTGTAAGGCGGGTCGCCCAGGGCGTCCAGCGTCTGCAACGTTCGCTGCAGGGTCGCTCGGCAGGCGCCAATCGCCTCGTCGTCGAGCTGGGTGAAATCGGCTGCGTGGTGACGGGGCACGATCATCAGCTCGAACGGACTGCGGCTGGCGGCCGGTGCGAAGACCACGGCGCGATCGTCGGCGAGCACCAGGCGCTCGCCCGATTCCTCCTCCGTTGTGGCGAGGCCACACCACACGCAGCTGCGGTTCTTGATAGTGTGCCGGGCTCCGCCACCGATCTCCTCCGCGACCCGATGTGGCACCTGCGGGATCGCATACAGCTCCATGTTGAGGTGCTGGCTCCGAGAGCCCGCCTGGCGGCCGTAGCTCTGCACCGCCTGGACGTAGAGCTCTTCGTCGGATTCGCGCGGCCCAGCTGCGAGCTCGCGCATGGCGTCGCGCAGGCTGCGCAACAGCTGATCGGCCAGCCGTGGCGGAGCATCCGCCAGCCGCTCGTGGTGGTCGCGCGGCCCTACCAGGATCTCCCAGGAGCCACGGGAAGAGGCCACCTCGCTGATGGAGAGCTGAGAAGCGGTCTCCTTGGTCGAGTCAATGCGATGGAATGCATCGGCCCGCAGAACGACCCGTCTTACGCTCGTCTCGCTCTCGTCGGGCGCGGCGTCGTCGCAGTGACGGCAGTGGGTGCCCTCGACGGGAGCGGCCTGGACGGCGAAGGAGCTGTGCTCGAAGCCTCGGTCGGTCACGATCGCCGACCACCAGCCGGTGACTGGATCGCGGCGCAACTCGAACACGCGCGGAATCGTACCCGAAGGGTAGTTAGCCGGAGAGCTCCCAGCTCCTCTTGCGCGGCAGGGCCTGCCACTCGTCGCGCAGCTGGCTCATGACGTTGACGTCCTGGTGCTGGCCGCGGGCGAAGTGAGCGCGCCGCAGGGTGCCCTCGTGTACGAAGCCGGCCTTCAGATAGGCCCGCCTGCCGCGCTCGTTCTCCGCATAAACCTGCAGGTGGATGCGCTCCAATCGCAGCTCGCCGAACCCGAAGTCGCAGATCGCGTTGAGGGCATCGGTGCCGTAGCCCTTGCCCCACTCTTCCTTCTCGCCGATCGCGATCCCGAACCCCGCGTTGCCGCTGCGTTCGTGGATGTCGTGCAGGCCGACCGTGCCGATCGGCCGGCCGTCCGCAAGCAGGCAGATCACGAAGTGGTACTCCGTCTTTCCCTCTGCGGCGAGCATCCGCTCAAACCACGCCTCCTCCATCGCCACGCTCATCGGGGCGCGCATCTCGAGGTGGCGCAGCACGTCGGCGTCGTTAAACCAGGCAACGAAGAGCGGCACATCGGCGCGCTCCGGGGTCCGCAGGTAGACCTGCTGACCGCGGATGATGGGGCGGATCGGATCGGTCATCGCTTGGGTCGTCTGCGCTACTCTGGCGGACCGCAGGATACCGAAAGAGGACCGATACCGATGGCTGCCGAGCGCACCGCGACCGTGACCTGGACAGGCGACCTCGCAAGCGGCAGCGGGGCCGTCAGCGCGGGGACGAGCCAGCTCTTCACCGACCTGCCGGTCAGCTGGTCGACCCGCACCGAGGCGCCGGCGGGCGAGACCTCACCGGAAGAGCTGCTTGCCGCGGCACACGCTTCCTGCTTCTCGATGGCGCTCGCCGGCGACCTGGCGAAGAGAGGGTCGCCGCCGGAGCATCTCCACGTCTCCGCAACCGTCACCTTTGACAAGGTGGGTGACGCCTGGACGGTCGTATCGTCGCAGCTCGACGTGGTGGGCGTGGTGCCCGGCCTGTCGGAGGCCGACTTTGACAGCGCCGCCCAGAATGCGAAGGAGAACTGCCCGGTCTCGCGTGCCCTTCGGGGAAACGTCAGCCTCTCGGTGGCGTCGACCCTCGAGAGCTGACCGCACGCCGCGATCGAGGCTGAGATCGACGCCGAGGAGGTCGATGCGCTGCAGCTGAAGGGCTTCAGCCGGCCCATGAGCGTCTACCGCCTCCGAGGCCCACGCACCTGACGACTACTCGACCGCGGCAAGGATCTCCGGGGCCAGGCCGGGATAGCCCTCCAGGAACTCGATCCGCTCGCGCTTGAAGCGCTCCACCCAGGAGCGGTACTCGGTGAGACGCCCGCTCCCCTCGTAGAGGGTGCGTGGCTGAAGCAGCTCCGGGTCCGAGATCCCCGGGAGCGACGACGCGACCTCGTAGTCGAAGTCGGGATCGCGCTCCCATTGAATCGTGCCCTCGGCGATCGCCTCGACAATAGCGCCCGAATGCTCGATCTCGATCTTCTTCGAGCCCGGAGTGCCCTGTACGCCGCCGACTCTCCCCGTGTTCAGCAGGTAGGCGGAGAAGGAGGCGGAGCCCATCAGCTCCAGGAAGCGGTTGGCCTGCATCTCGTCACGCAGGGGGAAGAACGGGTTAGTGCCCGGCACCCGCAGCGGCTTGCCTTCCTCAGCCGCGCCCCCGGCCGACGTGCCCATCGTCTCCCCGAGCATGAAGTAGGCCGCCGCCTGCGGATCGGTCAGGCGCGCGACTGCCGGGATGATGTTGTCGTTGCGGTTCAGGATCAGGAGGTAGTCAACGGGGCCGATCTCCCGCGGGTCGCGCCAGATGCCGAGCGAGCTCATCAGGAAGGTGGCACGCCCATTCTTGGTGTAGGAGGTGTCGAAGAAGTCGACCTCACCGCCTTCCTCCTTCTGCGACACGTTCTCGAGATAGGCATCCGGCTTGACCACGGCGCCGTGGATCGCCGGCTCATGACGTGGATCGAGGCCGAACGTCTTCGCGAAGCAGCCGTTCTCCGTGCCGACCACCTTGCCGCCCGCGAACAGACCGATGAAGTCGTCCTGCACCGGCTGGCTGCCGTTCTGCCGGGTGAAGGTGGTGGTGGTCTTCCCTGTGCCAGAGAGCCCGATGATCAGCATCGTTTTCTCGCCCGCATCGGTCGGGATCACCTTGCAGCCGGCGTGCATGGCCAGGCCGCCGGCGTGGTAGACCCCGGCATTCCACATCCGCAGACCGCCCTTCTTCGACTCGCCGAAGTAGTCGGAGTTCATCACCCGGGTGACGCCCGATTCGAGATTGACCGCGATGAGCCGGTCATCGGGGTAGCCGGGCATCGGCAGATTGGGGGTGTAGATCATCACCAGCTCGGGCTGCCACGCATCGGCCGGAAGGTCAGGCGGGAAGTAGAGCTGCTGCTGCATTCCCGCGATGTTGGCATTCGCCGCTTCGACGTACAGGCGCACACGTGCCCGGTGCTCGGGCTCGTTGCCGATGTAGCCGTCGACGACCACCATCTCGCGGCCCGCAATGTAGTGCTCCTGCAGCTTGGCGACGCGCTCTCCCTCATTGCGCGGGATGGTGGCTCCGGTGTGCTCTTCCGGGCGGTCCGTCACGATG
>JALYSK010000077.1 GCA_030854805.1 Chloroflexota bacterium
GTCCTGCCCGCCCCGCTCCCACGCCGCGGAGCGGCCTCGACCGTGGTCGCCGTCACTCGGGATCCTCGGCCAGGTCGGTCCCGTTGAACGCGTTCATCGCCTCGTCGATTCCGTCGTGCAGCCAGAGCTCGGCGGCATCGGCCGCGGTCGCAATCGCGACCTCGGCCAGCTCCCGCTCGTCCGGCTTGAAGGTGGCCAGCACGTAGTCGACGGTCTCCCCGTCTCTGCCGATCCCTATGCGTAGCCGCGCGAACTCATTCGAGCCGAAGGCGGTGATGATGTCGCGCAGCCCGTTGTGACCACCGGCGGACCCGGATCGACGCAGTCGAATGCGTCCGAGCGGCAGGTCGACGTCGTCGGCGATCACCAGCAGGTCCGCCGCGGGATCGGCATCGGTCTGGCGCATGGCGGCCTTGAGCGGGCCGCCGGAGAGGTTCATGAACTTCATCGGCTTGACGAGCAGGACACGACAGTCGGGGAGCGGCGCTTCGAGGCGCGCCGCGCCCTCGCGGACGCTCCCCTTGCCGGTCAGGCGCCACCGGTCGGCCAGCAGGTCAACCACCCGAAAGCCGACGTTGTGGCGCGTGAGCCGATAGCGTTCGCCCGGGTTCCCCAGGCCGGAGATCACCTTCATCGCGCCAGCGATGGTAATGGCAGATCCCCGGGGTGGCACAATCGCTGCGGCAGTGGAGGATTTCCGGTGACAACGATCAGCTCGGCGATTCCGCTCCTCGTCGTGATCGTCGCGGTCGTCGCCACCGTCATCGGGGTCATCGCTTTCCGCCGGCGGTGAAGGGAAGCAGCTTCAACATCGCCGTTATTGGCGGCGGGATCATCGGCTGCGCCGCGGCCGCATATCTCGCGGAGCGAGGCGCATCGGTCACCCTGTTCGAGCGCACGGCCATCGGGGCGGGCGCGTCAGGGCGCAACCTCGGCGCCGTCCAGCATCCGTTCGACCCGGTACTGGCCGCGCTCCACCACGAGACGCTCGACCTCTACAGATCTCTCTCCGCCCAGGAGCTGGGCTTTGCCCTTCCGTCGCTCCCCGCGGGGCTCCTGCTGCTCAACCGTGATGCCGACGCGGTGCGACGCCAGGCCGAGCGCATGACCATGGCCCTCCCCGAGCTGCGGCCGACCTTTGTGGAGGACGTTCGGAGCCTGGAGCCCGCTCTCGCCCCGGGCCTTGCAGCCTGCCGCCTGGAAACCGCCTATCCGATCCCGCCCATGTCGGCGACCGCTGCGTTGGCATCCCTCGCGGAGCGAAGCGGCGCCGACCTGCGGGTCGGCGTCGGCGCCCGGCCCTGGCTCAGCCGGGGCGGCACGCTCGGAGTCGTGCTGGAGGACGGCTCGCGGATCGCCGCCGACGCGGTACTGGTCGCGGCTGGCCCCTGGACCCCGCATCTGGTCGACCCGACCGGCGCCTGGGAGCCGATCCATACCACCTGGGGTGTCACGCTGCAGCTCCGGCTGCCGGGCGCGCCGCGACACGTCGTCGAGGAGGATGAGGTCGATGCCGTCAACCGGCCGGCGGCTGCCACAGCGCGCGCGGCGGCATCCGCCGCCGCAGAGCCGCCGTCGCTCTTCAGCCTGTCGAGCGCGAACGGAGTGAGCAGCCTGGGCTCGACCTTCCTGCCGGGTGAGCCGGACCCGATGCCCCTCGCTGCGCTGCTCCTCCGCCGCGCCGCGGCCTTTCTCCCGTCGATCCCGTCAGCGGAGATCCTGGAGCACCGCATATGTGCGCGGCCGCAGTCGATCGACGGACGCCCGTTCATCGGTCCGGTCCCAGACGTTGAGGGGCTGTTCGTCTGTGCCGGGCACGGCCCCTGGGGCATCTCGACGGGCCCCGCATCCGCGCGGTTGGTCGCCGATCTCATCCTGGATGCCGGCGGCCCTCTTCCGGAGGAGGTGCGCGCGTCGCGCAGTCTGCCCAGCTGAGCGGGGCGATCAGCCTTGGTTGCGGTGGGGCAGCACGACCTTGGTCAGCCAGAATTCATTGATGCTCCTCACGAGGCTTTCGAACGCCTCCAGCGTCACCGGCTTTCTGAGATACGCGTTCGCGTTGAGCTCATAGCTCTGCAGGACGTCCGCGTCCGCGTCGGAGGTGGTGAGGATGATCACGGGGATCGTTCGCAGACCGTCATCCTCCTTGATCTCCAACAGGACCTGGCGACCATCCATCCTCGGAAGGTTGAGGTCGAGCAAGATGAAATTCGGGCGAGGAGCATCGATGTGGGCCCCTTCTTGCCTCAGGAAGGCCATGGCCTCGACGCCGTCGGAGGCAACGTACAAATGGACGGACTCGTTGGCGTCCCGGAAAGCTTCCCGAGTCAGCCGGACGTCACCGGGACTGTCTTCGACCAGGAGAACGTCGATGCGCACCGCTCCGCGGTGTCGTTCATGATCTCGGCTCAGTTCCCGCCAGAGCGAAGCTGAACGTGGAGCCCTGGCCCGGCGTTGACTCGACCTCGACGGTGCCACCGTGTCGCTCCATGATCTTCTTGCAGATGGCCAGTCCCACCCCCGTCCCCGAAAACTGATCCCGTTTGTGCAGCCGCTGGAACATGCCAAATATCCTTTCGAAATACTGCGGATGGATCCCCAGTCCGTTGTCTTTCACTGCGAACGTCCAGCGCGTCTTGCCGTGCTTGGTGGCGGAGATGTGGACCCGGGGGATGCCGGGGTTCTGGTACTTGACGGCATTCCCGACGAGGTTCTGGAAGAGCTGGACCAGTTGCGTCTCGTCCGCCTGAACGGTGGGCAGGGGATCGTGGGTGACCAGCGCACCGCTGTCTTTGATAGCCCAATCGAGGTTCTGGAGCGCCTGCTCCAAAGCGAATTCACTGGAGGTATCGAGGATCGCACTGCCAGCCGTCGCCACGCGCGAGAAGGCCAGCAGGTCGTCGATGAGCCGCTGCATCCGGCTAGCGCCGTCGGCCTCAACAACGCCGCCGTCAGGCGTCGCCCGGGAGGAGCGGGTGAGTGGGCGATTATCGAGGTGGTGGGCCACCTCGGCGACGCCGAAGAGCGCGCCATCGGCAGGCTGCAGCGGATGCTCGGCGAGGAGGAGCCGTTCATCCCTGCATACGACCCGGACCAGCTGGCGGAGGAGCATCGCTACATCGAGATCGACATCGCGCCGGCCCTTGACCGATTCGAGTGACTGCGCGCCGATCACCTGGCGGCGCTCGAGACGCTCGACGACCCGGGCTGGCGCCGGGTAGGCCGGCACGAGGAGCACGGGCGGATGACGGTGCAGCTACAGGCGGCCCATATCGCTGGCGAGGACGGCAACCACCTCGCTCAGATCGCCCGTCTCATTCCGGGGTGACGCCGCGCTCCGCCGGGCCCGCCGACGCGAGTGGCGCGCCGCGGTCATCGTAGACCGACTGTTCCTAGAGGGCGCCTAGGGCTCCTTTCTCGCCGCCCCTCGCACCAGGGTGACGATGATGAGCACGAGCGCGAGCACGACCGCGCCGATGACCACGAACGATGACCGCCACGGGGCAAGAGCCTCGTCGCCCCGACTCATTGCCGCATTCGGCACCCCGCTAGTCGCGGTCGGCGAGGGCCCCGCACTGGTTGTCGAGCACGTCGACCGTGTGATCGTGTCGTTTATCAAGGTCACGTCGCCGTTCCGGGCCAGCGCTCGACCGTTCAACGTGACGCCGCTGTTCATCGTGATGGATGTGAGCGCCAAGATGGTCCCCACGAAGCTTGAGCCCGATCCTAGAGTCGCCGAGCTGGTCACCTGCCAGAAGACGTTGCAGGGCTGGCCGCCGTTGATGAAGGTGACGGAACTCGACGACGCCGTGATGAGGTCCGACGTCGCCTGGAAGATCCAGACGGAATTCGGGTCGTTCTGGCCATCGAGCGTGAGCGTCCCTGTGAGATCCAGCGTGACGCCGCCCGCGTTGTAGACGCCGGCGACGAGGGTCTTCCCGCCGAGGGTGCCCCCGGCCACGACCGTGGGCGGTGTTCGTCCTGCCGCGTCGTCATACGCGATCACCAGATCGCTCTTGGCCTGCAGCGCGACCGCGTCGGCCGCGTGGATCGTCCCGTTCACAGTTCCGGGTGGGAATCCCGTCACGGCGGCGGCCGGGTGGATGCCCAGGTCTCCGGTGATGGTGGTCGGCCCGGTGTTGGTCACCGCCGGCGTGCCCGCCAGTACCGCAAAAGGCTCGGCTGTTCCGAGCCCGACTGGCGCTGGACCTGCGGCATGTGCCGTCTGCCCGGCGGCGACGAGCAACCCGATCGAGAGCGTAACTGCGATGCCAGCCGAAAACAGCAGCCTGACAGCCTGAACCCGTACCTTCATGTCGCCCTCAACTCCTTCCGATCCTCCGCCCTTGGAGAAATAGGCCTAGCTCCCCGTCATGACGGCGTGCCCGGCGCGGTCGAAGAGGGAGCCAGGCTGCCAATGGACCTCGTGGTGCTTGCGATGGAGGGTGCTCAGCACGGAATGCTCCACGCGGCGCATGGTCGCCTCCTCGTCCAGCTCGGCGTGGTCGTGACCGAGGAGGTGCAGCGTGCCGTGAATCGCGAGCAGGACGAGCTCCTCGAGGACGCTCCACGATCCTTCGGCCGCCTGGCGCACCGCCTGGTCGACGTCGATCACCAGGTCCCCGAGCATCATCGGTCCCGGAGGGGAGACACCGTCGTCATCGGAGAGGTGCGAAAGCGTGCCGTCGACCGCCCACTCGTGAAGCGGAAATGAGAGCACGTCGGTGGGGCCGCGCTCGCCCATGTGGTCGAAGTTCAGGCGCTCCATCTCCGCGTCGCCGCAAAGAGTCAGCTCAACCTCACATCCGGTGAGGCCGACCACCCGGGCTGTTTCGCCGTCCGCTGACTCAAGCAGCGCGAACGCGTCTTCGAGGGCAAGTGGCTCGAGAGCAGGCTCCAGCCGCTCATGCCCCAGCCGGTCGTGGATCGTGACCGTACAGCCCATCGCCCGGCCATCGTATGCGACTCGGGCGCTTGACTCAAGACGTCCTGCCCGTTCGCGGCGTCAGGCCTGTTCGCGTCGTTCCAGCGGCACCACGTTGTCGGGGTACTTGATCCGCTGGTGATACATGCCCAGCAGCTGTTGAACGAAGGCCTCCTTGATCTGGGCGATGTTCTTCAGCGTCAGATCGGCGTCGTCGAGCTGGCCATCTTCGAGTCGCGCCTCCACGATCCGATCGACCATGGTCCGAATCGAGCGCTCGTCTTTCTCGTCAAGCGACCGGACCGATGCCTCCACCCCATCGGCGAGCATCAGGATCGCCGCCTCCCGGCTCTGCGGTTTGGGGCCGGGATAGCGGAACGTGGCCTCGTCGATAAGCTCCTCGTTGCGACCCACCTCGTCCAGCGCCTTGGCGTGGAAGTAGCTCATCAGGCTCGTGCCGTGGTGCTGCGGGATGAAGCCAGTGATCTGGACCGGCAGGGCGTGCTCGTAAGCGAGGTCGATCCCGTCACGGATGTGGCCGGCGATGATCCGCGCGCTCGTATCTGCGGCCAGGTCATCGTGCACGTTGTGGCTCCCCGCCTGATTCTCGATGAACGCGAGCGGATTTTTCATCTTGCCGATGTCGTGGTAGTACGCGGCCACGCGCGCCAGCAGCGGATCGGCCCCGATCGTCTCCGCGGCGCGCTCGGCGAGATTGCCCACCATGACGCTGTGGTGGTAGGTGCCCGGCGTCTCCAGCAGCAGGCGGCGCAGGAGACGGTTCGATGGGTTCGCCAGCTCGAGCAGCTGGAAGACGGTCATGATCCCGAACAGGTGGCCCAGCATCGCGAAGGAGCCGACCGCAAGGAAGACCGCGAGCCCGGCATTGACGACCGCCGCACCGGCGAGCTGTGCGATCGCCGCCGCATCGCGCTGGGCGAGCAGCGAGAAGGCGACCACCACCGCGATATTCGTGAGGGCCAGCAGGCCGCCGGCCCGCACGAACGCGTTGAGCCGTTCGGCTCGCACGATGGCGAGCAGCGAGGCGACCCCTCCGGCCATGACGAAGACCGCGGGCTCGAGGCCATCGGTATTCATCACGCCCGCCAGGACCGCGAGCACGACCGCCATGGCGGCACCCGCATAGCCCTCGAGCAGAATCCCGACCAGGAGCACGACCGCGGAGGTGGGTACGACGTACGTCCAGAGCGTCCGATCGGCCGCGATCCGCATCGCGATGGTGCTGGCCAGCAGCGCCAGCATGAACAGGAGGAGCGATCGGTTGCGATACCAGATGGCCGGCTGGAATCGCCACAGAAAGGCGACGAGCAGGACTGACACAAGAATCGAGATGAGCGCGAAGCCTGCCGTGCGGGCGAAGCTGGCGCGCGGCCGCGTCAACCCGAGCGCTTCGAGCTCCTCGAGCGTCTTCACGGTGATCGGGTCGCCTTCGCGAACGACTGCCGTCCCCTCACGCACGGTCACCTCGACCGGTGCGACGCTGTTGCGCGCCAGCTGCTGGGCCGCCTCGGTCGCCGACGCGCTGTACTGGCTGTTCTCGCGGACATACGCGGCCCCCAGATCGCCGGCCAGCTCGCGCTGGTTGGCGGGCAGATCCGTGGTGATGAGCTGGCGCACCCGCTCACGCACGTCGGCCCGCGCTTCTTCGCGGATCTCGCCGACAAGGACCGAGTCGAGGACCCTGCGTGCCTCCGCGGTCAGCGTCGCCCAGGTCTTGATCGGAAGCGCGGCGATCAGCGCGATCTGCGCATCGCTCAGATCCGGAAGCGCGGCGTTGAGATCGGCGGTCAGCTTTCCCGGCGTGAGGCGTGCGGCGTCTCGGCTGGCGAGAAGGCGGTTGACCTTGTCGACAACGCCGTCAAAATCGCTCAGCTGCTGCTGGCGGATCGCGGCTGGATCGCCGATCGGATGGTAGACGCGCTCGACGGCGGCGGCCGCTGCCGCGCGCGCCGCCTCGGTCTGGCTCTGGCTGGTGAAGGTGACCGTGCTTGGTGCGCGGATCTCCTGGCGGGCAACATCATTGACCTCGAGGCTGATCTGCCCGGGGGTGAAGCTGAAAGAGAGGACACTGAAGAGTGCGACCGCCAGCAGGAGGGCCACAAGAGCGGCGCGAGCCAGCGCCGCACGGCCGGGCCCGGTGCTGGTCTGCGCCAGCGTGCGTGGGATGAACATCCGCTGATCCGCCCTAGCCGGCCAGGAGACGGCGCACCGTCTCGCTCAGGGCCCGGCCATCGACGCGCCCCTTCGTCTCGGGCAGGAGGCGGACCATCACCTTGCCCATGTCGGCTGGGCCGGTCGCGCCGGAGTCGGCGATCGCGCGTCGGACGAGTGCTTCGACCTCCTCCTCGGACAGCTGCTCCGGGAGGTACTCCGCGAGAATGGCCGCTTCGGCCTCCTCGTCGGCCGCTTTCTCCTCGCGGCCGCCGCTCCGGAAAATCTCGATGCTCTCACGGCGCTGCTTGATCTGCCGGCCAAGCACGTCAAGCATGTCGGCGTCGGTCAGGTCGCGACGAAGCTCGATCCGCTTGTTCTGGGCGGCCGCCATCGCCATGCGAAGGGTCTGGGTACGTCGAGCGTCCCGCGCGCGCATCGCGTCGCGCATGGCACTCTCGATCCGGTGCTGCAGGCTCACGGCGGGCAACTTATGCGGCTTGAAGGCATCGGTATCGAATGCCCCGCCGATGTGAGGGAGCGTCTGGCGTTACCTACGCGCGGACAACCTTGCGCTTCTTGGCTTCCTTGCGCTTTCGCTTCACGCTGGGCTTCTCGTAGTGCTCGCGGCGTCGCGCCTCGGCCAGAATGCCGGACTGCTGAATCTTTTTGTTGAAGCGACGCAGCGCACTCTCGAACGACTCGTTCTCGCCCACGCGGACTTCTGCCAAACGTCTCGCCTCCTTCTGATCTCGTCGTGTGCCCTGACCCTGCGACCCGGCACGTAAGCCCGCGGAGTCTAGCAGCGCCCCTCAGGCGGGTCAACGAGCGCACGGGAGGTGAGATAGAGGGGTCCGAAGTGTCGCGAACCCGGACACGCAAGGTCGATCGCGAGGCGGGACATTGCCGGCTCAGCGTCGGAGGGCCCTCGCGGTGAAGATAGAGACGTGCCGGTTAACCCACCGGTGCAGACCGGAGGTGTCAGTCAGCCCGTTGCCCCGCTCCTGGTGCGGGTAGGCTGCTCGGCGTGTCCGGGTCGGCGATGTGTGACGTAGTTGCGTCGGCCAGGCGCCGGTGGTGAGGATCGGGTAGTCG
>JALYSK010000091.1 GCA_030854805.1 Chloroflexota bacterium
ATCCACATCCGCGTCACGCCCGACCTGCAGACGGTCGAGACGGTGCGCCAGCTCGTCTACCACGTGGCCGAACAGGACAAGGTCGCCGCGTTGATCGAGCTGACCGACGACTTCGGCTTCGACCGGCTGCTGGTCTTCCGTCACACGCAGATCGGTGTCGATCGGCTGACCGCCACGCTCAAGCGGCGAGGCAAGAACGCGGCGGCGCTCCACGGCGGCCTCAGCCAGCGCGAGCGGGACCACACTCTGGCCGACTTCAAGTCGGGCAAGGTGCAGTTCCTGATCGCGACCAACGTCGCCTCTCGCGGGCTCGACATCACCGACCTGCCTTATGTGCTCAACTTTGATATCCCCGAGGATGCGGAGACCTACGTGCACCGCGCCGGGCGCACCGGCCGTGCCGGCAAGGAGGGGACCGCCATCACCTTCGTCGGAGAGTGGGACTACGCGGCGTGGGAGCAGATGCGTGAGCAGGTCGGTTCCAATGTCGAAGAGGGGCAGCTGCGCCTCTACGCCCCCGCCTGAGGTCGGGTGGGGCCGCTCCGCGGTACCCTGCATCGTGATGAATGACGAGCCTACCCTCCCGCAGCGGGCGCGGCGTACGAACGCCGTGGTGGCGAGCGTCGAGTGGCTCTTCGAGCCCGCCTGGCGCGGCGATCGGCTGCTGGCGCGCTACGACACCGGTCGCATCAGCCTGACCGACGAAGAGGGCCAGGCGGCGAATGATCGCTTTCCGGAGGCGGCCGAGATCCTGCGCCAGGCGGTGCTCGCCAACCATGCATTGATCGACGGAGTCTGGACCGCGCAACCCTTCGTCGGCGATGGCAGCGCTGCGCGTCATTGGGCCGAGACGCTCGCCAGCGAGGGGCTCGCGGACGAGATCCCCGATCCGATCGAGGGCGAGCGACGGCGCGCCTTCGTGGCGATCGACCTGGTCGAGCTCGACGGCGAGCTCCTTCACGAGGTTCCGTACCAGGAGCGTCGCCGCGTCCTGGAGTCGGTCATCGACGAGGGGATCCAGGTGCGGGTCAGCCCATCCGTCAAACAGCCGATCGCCGCCTGGCTCGTCGGCTGGCGCGCCAACGGCTTCAGCCACTATCTGGCCAAGCATCAGAACTCGCGCTACCACCCGGGCGAGGTGACCGAGGACTGGCTCCAGATCTCCGTAGCTGCCGAACCGGTGCGCGGCATGGTGTCACGCATGTTCGGGATGCGGGATGAGAAGCCGCGTCGCATCAGCGAGGTCGACAGCCGAGGAGGCCCGTCCTGACCCTGCAGCCCACTTCCCGGCCGGATTCCGCGCTCGACGAGGAGGGGCTGGCCGAGGTCCGCCGGATCGGCTCCGCGGACCTGATGGTCGGTATCCCAAGCTTCGGCAACGCCGAGACGATCGGCTACGTGGTGAGGGCGGCCACGGCCGGGATGGTTCAGTACTTTCCCGACCTGAAGCCAGCGCTCGTGAACTCCGACGGCGGCTCTCCGGACGACACACCGCGCGTGGTGGTGAGCACCGAGAGCCCGGACTACCTCGAGAAGATCATCCTCGTCAGCCCGAAGCACAAGCTGCAGCGAGTGAGCTTCACGTACCAGGGCACGAGCGGCAAGGGAACCGCGGTCCGCGCCCTCTTCGAGGTTGCGCGGGAGCTCAAGGTCAAGGCGATGGTGATGGTCGACTCGGATCTGCGCAGCATCGTTCCGGAATGGGTCGAGCTGCTGGCAGGCCCGATTCTGAAGGGCGGCTACGACTTCGTGACTCCGCTCTATAGCCGCTACAAGTACGACGGCACGATCACCAACAACATCGCCTACCCGCTGACCCGTGCCCTGTACGGCGCGCGCATCCGGCAGCCGATCGGCGGCGACTTCGCGGTCAGCGGCGACCTGGTGAGCCGCTACCTGGAGCTCGACACCTTCGACGACCTGACGGCGCGCTTCGGGATCGACGTGTGGATGACCCACTCGGCCATCAACGAGGGATTCGCCGTCTGCCAGGCACGCCTGGGCGCGAAGATCCACGATGCGAAGGACCCGGCCTCCGACCTCGGCCCCATGTTCCGGCAGGTGGTCGGCACGCTCTTCCGGCTGGCTGGCCACTACCAGGACCGATGGCTCCGCGTCCGCGGGTCGCATCTGATCCCCGAGTACGGCTTCGAGCGCGTTGTCGCACCAGAGGAGATCAGCGTCAACCACGACAAGCTGATCGACAACTTCGAGAACGCCCGCCACGGGCAGCGTGACGAGTGGGCCGAGATGCTCAGCCCCGAGCAGCTCGAGCGCGTGATGGGCCTCGAGTGGGACGAGCCGTCGGACTTCCACTTCCCCTCGGAGCTGTGGATTCGATGCTTGTACGACACCCTGGTCGCCTTCCATCGGCCCGGCGCGCAGCGCGAGAAGCTGCTCGCCGCGTTGACCCCGCTCTATTTCGGCCGAACCGCCGGGTTCATCACCGAGACGCTCGAGATGACCACCGACCAGGCCGAGCGCGTCATCGATGCGCAGGCCCGCCAGTTCGAGGAGCTGAAGCCCTATCTCGTCACCAGGTGGCGCGAGCTGCCGGAGGCGGGCTAGATGCCAACCAGGCGCCGCCAGCCGTATCGGATCCTGCTCCCTCTCGCCAATCCGCGCACGGCGCGCGACCTGGTGCGCATCGGAGCCGGCGTCGGCGTCGGACGGCCAACCCAGATCACCGCTTTGGGCATCGTCGAGGTCCCAGAGGCGGTATCGCTGTCGGAGGGCGCAACGCAGGCGCGCACCGCCCGACGCCTGCTCCAGCGTGTCCTCGACTTCGGGGACGAGGAGGGGGTCGAGCTGCGAACGATGGTCCGCATCGGTCGGCGCGCGGCGGATGGCGTGATCGAGGCGGTCACCGAAGAGGAGGCGGACCTGATCATCTTCGGCTGGGGAGGGCCGCCAACGCCGTCCCAGACCGTCCGCGCCCAGGCCGAGGCGGTGGAGGCGCGGCTGGCCGGCGTTCAGCCGTCCGCGGCGCCCGTCTTCACGCCGACCATCGATGCCGTGGTGCGCGAGTCGCCCTGCGATATCGCAGTCGTGAAGCAGCGCGGGCTGGAGCACGTCAGATCGATCCTTGTCCCGGTGCGGGGTGGCCCCCACGCGGATCTCGCCTTCCGACTGGCGCACGACCTCGGACGGCGCTTCGACGCGCAGGTCGTGGTGATGCACATCGTGCCGAAGGGCATCGGAGACCGAGCCGGCGAGCGGGAGCGGCTTGCCCTCGACCTCTTTCTCAAGGAGCACGGGGCGACCCGACGGGTCAAGCCGCTGCTGGTCGAGGCGACATCGGTCCGGGCGGGGATCATCAAGGAGGCCGCCAAGCACGACCTGGTGGTGATGGGCGCCGCCGCGCAGCCGTCGACCGGAGGCTCGAGCGCCGACGGGCGCTATCTCTTCGGATCAGTGCCGGAGGCGGTGGCCAGCCGCGCCCGCCCAACCGTCATCGTGGTCAAGACCAAGCTGGCGGTCGGGGTCGGCACGTTCGAGGAGCTGCGAGCCGCCGAGGGGAGCCTTCCCGCCGCAGACGCCTACGTGGAGCGCAGCCGCTCGCTGCCGAACGTCGTCGACAAATGGTTCGCCGAGAACACCTTTCACGCCCACGAGTTCACTGACATCGCAAAGCTGGTGGCGATGAAGGAGCGCCAGGGCCTCACCATCAGCGTGGGTCTGCCCACCCTGAACGAGGAGAAGACGATCGGCCTCGTCATCAAACGCGTGAAGACCGCGCTGATGGACCGGGTCCCGCTCATCGACCAGCTGGTCGTGATCGACTCTGACTCCGAGGATCGCACGATGGAGATCGCCCGGGAGCTGGGCGTCATGGTGGTTCGGCACAGCAGCATCCTGCCGGAGGTGGGCCAGCGCGTCGGCAAGGGCGAGGCGCTGTGGAAGAGCCTGCACGTCCTCGACGGCGAGATCGTGGCCTGGATCGACACCGACATCCGGAATATCCAGCCGCGGTTCGTCTATGGGCTCCTGGGGCCGCTCCTTCGAGAGCCGCGGATCCAGTACGTGAAGGGCTTCTACCAGCGTCCGATCCGCCAGGGGGATGCGATGGTTTCGGAGGGCGGCGGCCGCGTGACCGAGCTGATGGCCCGCCCGCTCATCAACCTTTTCTTCCCGGAGCTGTCTGGAATCGTCCAGCCGCTCGCCGGCGAGTATGCCGGCCGCCGCGGACTTCTCGAGTCGATGCCGTTCTTCACCGGCTACGCGGTCGAGATCGGCCTCCTGATCGACATCCTCGAGCACGCCGGCCTCTCAGCCATTGGCCAGGTCGACCTCGAGCGGCGCATCCACCGCAATCAGTCGCTGCCAAACCTGTCACAGATGGCATTCGTGATCCTCCAGGCGGCGATTCGCAAGCTCGAGGAGCGCCATCGGATCGAGCTGCTCACCGAGATGGGACGTGGCATGAAGCTGATCAACCAGCAGAAGGACCGATTCAACCTCGACGTTCGAGAGATCGGCGATGAGCTGCGGCCCCCCATGAACACGATCCCTGCGTACGTCGAGCACCGCAAGGAGCTGCGGCGCAGATGAGCCTGCGGATCCTCATCGCGCCGGACTCGTTCGGCGGCGCCCTCGATTCGGTCCGCGTCGCCGATGCGATCGCGGCGGGCTGGTCGAGCGCCCGACCCGGCGACGAGATCGTCCGCCGGCCGATGGCCGACGGTGGCGAGGGAACGCTGGCCGCCCTCGCGGCGGCGCTCGGCGATCGCGCAGAGCACCGCCAGGTCTGGACCGTGGACCCGCTCGGCCGGCCGATGGAGGCCGGCTGGCTGCTCTTGGACGATGGCCACGGCGCGTTCGTCGAGATGGCAGCGGCATCCGGATTGGCGCGCCTGGCGCCCGAAGAACGGACCCCCGATTCGGTGCGGCGTGCTTCGACCCGCGGCACCGGGGACCTGCTGCGGGCGGCGCTTAACACGGGCGTGTCGCGCATCACTGTCGGGCTGGGCGGGTCGGCCACGAACGACGGTGGCAGCGGCCTGCTGCGCGCGCTCGGCGTGCGTTTCCTTGACGCCGAAGGAGGCGAGCTGGCGGACGGTGGTGGCGCCCTCGCCAAGCTCGATCGGATCGACGCATCGCGGCTCGATCCGCGCCTGGCAGAGGTCGAGCTGGTGGTCGCCTCCGACGTGACGAATACGCTCGTCGGCTCCGGCGGGGCCTCGGCGGTCTACGGGCCCCAGAAGGGGGCCGATCCCGATACGGTCCGCGAGCTGGACGCCGCGCTGGTGCGTTACGGGCGGGCGATCGAGCGGGCGACCGGCCGGCTCGTGGCCGGTCTTCCCGGCGCCGGCGCGGCGGGGGGCACGACGGCGGCCCTGCTTGGCTTCACTGGGGCAGTCCTGCGGCCGGGTGTCGAGGTGGTCGCGGAGCTGATCGGCCTGGCCGACGCGCTCGAGTCGGCGAGTCTGGTGATCACCGGCGAGGGGCGGGCAGACGAGCAGACGCTACGCGGCAAGACGGCGATGGGGGTTGCGAGCCTGGCACGGCCGCGCCGGACGCCCGTTGTGCTCCTCTGCGGCGCCCTTGGACCCGGCGCCGAGGCGCTGGATGCGGCGCCGGCATTGACGGTGGTGCAGCCGATTGTCGACCGACCGCTGAGCCTCGACGAGGCGATGGCCGAGACCGAGCGCCTCCTGAATCGTGCGGCGACCCGCCTGGCGCGCAGCATCGGCATCGGTCTCGAGCTCGCCTAGGCGTGCCCCCGAACAGACCTAGCCGCCGGAAGCTGGCCGCCGACCGGCGACGACGACGCGAGCGGATCGAGGTCGTGCTTGAGAGGCTGGGGGAGCGATACGACCATCCGCGCTGGGCCGGCCCACGGCTCGATCCGGTGAGCGAGCTGGTGCTCACGATCCTGTCGCAGAACACCGCCGACCTGAACTCGCACCGCGCCTTCGTGGCGCTGCGGGAGCGCTATCCCACTTGGGAGGGGGTGCTCGAGGCGCCCACCGACGAGCTGACCGACGTGATCCGGCCGGGCGGCCTTGCCCCAACCAAGGCGCCCCGGATCCAGCATGTGCTCGCCGAGGTTCGCGCGGCCCGCGGCAACTTCGATCTCGGGTTCCTGGCGGAGCTGCCGCGCGAGGAGGCGCGCGACTGGCTGGTGGCGCTGCCGGGAATCGGGCGCAAGACAGCCGCCATCGTGCTTCTCTTCTGCTTCGGCCGCCCCACGCTGCCGGTTGATACCCACGTCTTCCGGGTCGCCCAGCGGCTGGGCCTCCTCCCGCCGAAGACGAACGTGCTGCGGGCGCATGACATTCTGGAGGAGGTCCTGGAGCCCGACGAGGTCTACCCGTTCCACGTCGAGCTGATCCGTCACGGCCGCGACACCTGCCGGGCGCCGCGGCCGATCTGCGCGATCTGCCCGCTGACCGATATCTGCGACTACTTCACGGTTGTCCAGCGCGGGAAGGCAAAGACCGCGCCACCGCCAAAGGAGCCGCCGGGCGGGCGGTCACCGCGCTACCACGATGAGCTGATCCACGGCTGGTCCCCGCCTGAGGGAGGCTGGTAGAATCGCGCCTCTCGCCGCGCCGAAGTAGCTCAGGGGTAGAGCATCGGTTTCGTAAACCGACGGTCGTGGGTTCGAATCCCACCTTCGGCTCCAGCTAGCCGGGGCTCGGAAGGCCCAGTGCAAGCAGGATGACGACGACGAGCGCGACCACCAGCCACTCTCCTCTCGTCGTCGGCGCGCCGGCATCGGTCGTACGTGCAAGGCGAGTGGCCCCGCGCGCCACGACGGTCGCCAGCCAGAAGGCGAGGAGGGCGCCGACCGGGTGGAATGCCGCCACGAGTGGCAGATCGGTCCGCACTGCGGCCAGGATCGGCACGAAGAACACCAGGACCGCCAGGGCGGCGGTCCGCATGATCTGCGTGCGCCCGGCGCGTGCGAGGGCTGACGCCACCAGGACCGGGAGCGGCGCAAGGTGCAGGAGCCAGCCGAAGTTGACGTGCAGCGCCAGGTTCTCGGGCCCCACGAAGAGCCCCAGGCCGATGAAGAAGACCTGGAGAATGACACCGGCCACGAACGCCCATGCCAGGGCGGCGTACAGATACCGCGCACCTCGGACCATCTGACGACCCTCCGTCTACGCTATTGGCTCGCCTTGTTGACCGTCCCCCTTCACGCGGGCTCGACGTTCCCGGTGCTGCCGTCGAC
>JALYSK010000118.1 GCA_030854805.1 Chloroflexota bacterium
ATCCCCATCGTGCTGCCCAGGTTGTCGCTGGCGACGATATAGCTGCTAGCTCCCTTGGGATAGGCCTTGATCGTCTGCCGGTAGGACATCGTCACGATGGCGAGCATGACGATGATCAGCCCTGCGAGAGGCAGGGTCAGGGCCAGTGCGCCTGCGCCGGCGAAGGCGAGGACGCGCATGATCTCCTCAGGGCCATAGGCACTCGAGCTGATGTTGTCGGAGCTGAAGACGGCGAGCGCCTTGAGCTTAGTGAGGCGCTCGTGCTCCTCCCGCTCGCTGCTGATCGGTCGTCCGATGAGAACCGTGCGGATGGCGCGCAGCACCGCCTTCCAGCCTTCGCGCTCGAGAACGGTGCGCTCGGTGGCGACCAGCTGACCCTCGTCGCCGCGCGCGAACTCCTCCTCGAACGGGTGCACGATCTTGACGTAGGCATCACCCGGCCTTCGGCCGCGCCGGCGCTGGCGCACTTCGAGCAGCGGATCGACCTCGGGTGGTGGGTTACGCGGAGCGTCGGGGCGTCGGGTCATCGCCCGGTATTAGAGCACCCCGCCTGCCGGAATGGTTCGATCACAGGCGCAGCACGACTCCCTCGAGCGCGTCGAGGTGCACCTGCGCCAGATCAACGCGGCCGCGCCGATCACCGGTTGCAATCAGCACCTCGCCGCTGCGCCCGACCCGCGACGCGTCGACGCTCACCGCCCGTGCCCCCATGTTGACGAGGACCAGCAGCTGCTCTTCGCGGGTGTCGCGCCGCCAGGCGAGGACGTTCTCGGCCAGTCCAAAGATGGACCGATGCTCCCCGCGGGTCAACGCAACGGAGCCCCGGCGCGTGGCGATCAAGCCGCGGTACAGCGAGAGCAGGGATCCCGGATCATCGAGCTGGTCGGCCACGTTCGCCTCGGCCGGATCCACCAGAGGCAGCCACGGTGTGCCGCTGCTGAAGCCCGCCCCCGGAGAGCGGTCCCACTGCATCGGCGTGCGTTGCGCATCGCGGCCGGCGCGGTCGAAGTGGACGCCGGCTGGCAGCGCCGGATGATCGACCATGCCGATCTCCTCGCCCATGTAGAGGGTCGGCACGCCGCGCAGGGTGAGCAGGATGAGCGCCGCCAGCCGCGCCCGATGTCGCCCGTAGCGGGTGGCGTGGCGAGGGTTGTCGTGGTTCGAGAGCGCGTACGAGGGCCATGCATCGACCGGGTGCAGCGCCTCCGCGCGCTCGATGGCGAGCGCGAACTCGCTCGCCTCCCATGGCGTCAGCAGCGGCTCGAAGTTCCAGGCGAGGTGGAACTCGTCGTCCTGCCCGTGGCCCAGGTAACCCGCCAGACGCTCGACCGGCGCGTACACCTCGCCGATCAGGACGCGCCCGGGGTACTCCTCGGTGACCCGTCGCAGCCCGCGCACCACGTCGTGCGTCTCGGGCCGATCGACGTTCCAGAGCGGCTCCTGGCCGTGCCGCCCGCCGAGGCCCGGGATCGTGGAGGGCCGCCGAAAGGGCGGGTTGTCGCGCAGCTGATCGTCGACCACCGCGGCCTGGATGGCGTCGACACGAAAGCCGTCGATGCCGCGCTCGTACCAGAAGCGCACCACGTCGTGCATCGCCGCGACGACCTGGGGGTTGCGCCAGTTCAGGTTCGGCTGCTCCGGATAGAAGGTGTGCAGGAAATACTGGCCGGTCGCGGCGTCCCACTCCCACGATGGGGCGCCGAACGCGCTGATCCAGTTATTCGGCGCGGCGCCGGCCGGCCCCGGATCGGCCCAGATATACCAATCGCGCTTCGGGTTGTCGCGCGAGGCGCGGCTCTCGAGGAACCAGGGGTGCGCGATCGAGGTGTGGCACGGCACGAGGTCCATGATCACCTTGACACGGCGCGCGTGGCAGGCTTCGACAAACTGGTCGAGGTCGGCGAGCGTGCCGAACTCGGCCGCAACATCGGTGTAGTCGGCGATGTCGTAGCCGAAGTCGTGCAGTGGGGAAGGGAAGATGGGGGAGAGCCAGATGGCGTCCACGCCCAGCGAGGCATCTGTTCCGGCCAGGTGGTCGAGGTGGGCAAGGATGCCGGGCAGATCACCAATCCCGTCGCTGTTGCTGTCGGCGAAGCTACGCGGATAGATCTGGTAGATGACCGCGCCCTCCCACCACCGGGAGATGGTGGACTCATCTGCCTTCACAACCGGATTGTAAGGGCGCTCGCTGGCCCAGCGAAGGGCGGGCCACCCTCGACGTGGGAACCGGAGTAGGCAGACCGGGCTCGTCCCAGGTCAGTCGGCCACGGCCTCCATCCGCGCGGGCAGGCCCCACGCGAAGCCGGCGAGCGACGCCGCAACACAGATCGCGCCCGCGAAGGCGAAGGTGAGCGTCGCCGCTCCAACATCGAGGAGCACGCCGGTGGCCGCCAGTGAGATCGGCGCCAGCCCGATCGAGCCCAGCATCAGCAGGCTCATCACGCGCCCCCGCATGGTCTCTGCCACCCGCGCCTGCATCCACGCGATGACCTGCACGTTGATGAAGCCGATCAGGATCCCCATCGGCGCAACGATGGCCAGCACCACCGGCACGTTCGGGGCCGTGCCGATCAGCGCCAGGCCGATGCCGAGCAGGACCCCGATGCCGAGAACGACCGCACCAAGACTCGGTACGCGCCGTACCGATCCGGCCAGGACCGCGCCCAGCAGCGCACCCGCGCCGAACGCCGAGAGGATGATCCCGAAGACCGCGGATCCGCCGTCGAATCGGTTGTTAGCGAGCCACGCCAGCCCAACGCTGACGGGGCCGGTGAAGGCAAGGTTGAGTGCGCTGGTCAGGACGACCAGGGTGCGGATCGCGGGATCGGACCAGGCGTAGCGCAGGCCGGGGCCGATCGACTGCAGCACGCTCTGCGGCGCGGTCGCTGCCCCGGTCGTCGCGGCCCTCCGTCCGCCGCGAATGAGGACCAGCGCGACGGCCGCGATGGTGAACGAGACGGCGTCGATCGCGAATGCGGGACCGGTCTGGACAGCGGCGACGAGCAGCCCCGCCAGCGCGGGCCCCACCAACCCGGCGAGCTGCTGTGATCCGTGCACTAGAGCGTTCGCGGCGGGAAGCCGTCGCTCGGCGACCAGCATCGGCAGGATGGTGTTGATGGCGGGATAGTAGACCGCGTCGGCAACGCCGAAGACCCCGGCCAGCAGGTAGAGCTGCCAGAGCTGTGTCGTGCCGGTCAGCACGAGTGTCGCGATGATGGCCACCACCACGGCGCGGCTGGCATTCGAGCTCAGCATCAGGCCGCGGGGGGAGAACCGATCGCTCAGCGCGCCGCCCAGCAGCACCAGGACGGCACGCGGGACGGCGGCCGTCATCAGCACCGTGCCGAGGGCCAGCCCGGAGCCGGTGAGCTGCAGGGTGAGCCAGGCGAGGGCAACAAGGTGGAACTGGTCGCCGAGAAATGAGGTCGTCTCGCCGCCGAAGAGGAGCCGAAAATCGCGATCGCGGAGCGGACGCAGCAGGGCGGGGCCAAGCTCCTCCACAGCCAGCCCTGAAATGGGCTCTGCGATCTCGCTCATTCGACGCTGATGAGGACGCTGTCGCCGTCCTCGTCCTCGACGTCGAGGATCGCTCCGAGGGCTCCGGAGCCGACCGCCGCACGGATGCGCTGGCTGTGCTCCTGGCCGAGTCCCGGCACCATCCGCAGCGCCATGTCGGCGAACGCCAGCGGGATGCGGAGGTTGACGACCTGGCGGCCGCGCTCGCTGACCCGAATGCGGATCTGTCGGCCGCCCGCAGATGCACCGTGCTCTACCGGCCCCCCGCCAGAGTCCTCGGCGAAGCCTGCACCGAAGGCTGAGGCAGGCTTCTCCGACCTGGTGAGAGCCTCGATCACCGGGGCCGCCTCCTCCGGCGAGAGGTGGCCCTCCGCCACCATGCGCAGGATCACCTGCAGCTCGTCAGGCACCGGAACCTTCACCGCTCAGGCGTCGGAGTGCCTCATCAACGTCCAGCTCGCCGCGTTCGAGCGCGTGCAGGATCGCCAGCCGCTCGTCCGGCGGCGGCGGTGGCGCGGGCGGCTCTGGCCGGTCGCGCGGCTCTGGGGGCTGAGCGGGGCCTGCTGCCGTCAGGCGCCGGGCGGCTCGGACCGAGACGTCGCCCGACATCGAGCCGAAGAGCATCTGCGGCCCGTCTTCACCGATGATGTAGCGGCGCCGGTCGCGGCTCCCCTCAGAACGGTGCGGGAGGTCACACCGGACGTCGGTCGAGAGCCCACGGACTTCGAGGTTTAGGCTCCCCACCAGGCCGAGCGTCAGGTCTCCGCTGACCGTCTCGACCCGATGCGACTCGCCACCCGCCAGCTCGGCCTCGATCTCCAGGTCGCCGCTGACCGTGTTCGCATGCAACCGGGAGAGGCGCGGCGCGACGATCGAAAGGTCGCCCGAGACCGATCCGGCCTCCAGGGCGAGCTCCCCCACCGCGCGCACGGTAGCGTCGCCCGAGACTGAGTGGAGGCCCAGCTTGCCGGTGACGTCGGTCAGCACCAGGTCTCCCGAGACAGTCTTGAAATGCTGATTGCCGCGCAGGCCGGTGGCGGTCAGATCGGCGCTGACTCCGTCGACCCGCACCTCCGCGCCCGCGGGCAGCTCGACCTTAACGCTCAGGTCGGCGTACGGCCTACCGAGCAGCCGATGCAGGCCCGCGCCCAGCCCGAGCATGTGGCGGTCCGGCTCGGAGATAGCGAGCGTGCCGTCGCCGCGCGCAACGCGCAGCTGCACTTCGGCGAAGACCTGGTCGGCCTCCGCCTCGTCGGCCGCGCGTATTTCAAAGATCGCGCGAGCGCGGGCGACACTGCCCTCGATGGCGCGAATCTGCACGTCGGCGCTCGTGATGCGCAGCTGCAGGCTGCCGTCCAGGCCGATCTCGTGCTCGATCTCCTGGGTGCGGACGAAGGTGGCCATCAGCCGTTGGTTCCCAGGTCGCGAAGCGCGATGGCGGCCGTGTCGGCGTCGATCTCGCGGCGCGCGAGGCGCTCCAGGATCGAGCGTCGGGCATCGGCTGCATCGGCCGGGTCGGTCACCCCGTCGGCTTCATCGTTCGTCGCGAGCTCACCACTGCCGTCGGAGAGCCCCAGTGCGCGGACCAGCGCGTCGAGGCGGCCGCGGACCGTGGGGTACGAGATGCCCAGCTCACGCTCCATCTCCTTCAGGTTGCCCCGGGCACGGAGAAAGCTCTCGAGCAGGGCGAGCTGCTCAACGCTGAGCCGACCGAAACGGCCGACCCCGAACTCGCCCTCGAGCGAGGTCCCGCAGCTTCGGCAATGGAGCCGGGCGATGGTCAGCTCGCCAGAGCAGACCGGGCAGGTGGAGATGACGTCGTGGACCATCAGCGGCGATCCGCCGCCCGCCCAACCGGGCGAGTCTCGGGCTGACGGACGACGCGCTTTGCGCTGACGCCTCGCGTTCCGGGCTGGCGTCGCGTGCGGGGCTCTTCGGACGGCGGATGTGGAAAGAAGAGCAGGTACTCGAACATCGTGGCGCTCCTTGGCTACTGCTTGCCTCACTTGCTTGTTAATCATTAGAGGCGTATCCGCAGAGTACCAAGTGAGTTATCTAATATCAAGTCTAATATTAAGATGCTCAATACTGGCCTTCATATCTGGATCTCACTCGCGCTGGTGCGTGTGTGCAACAATTCCGCGACACGCGGCCGTCCAGCTCGGTTACCATGCCGCCCGAACATGGATCCGCGCATCTTTCCGTATTCGCCGCAGCGCGATGTGTATCGCCTCCTCGAGGTTCAGCCGTCGGCCGGCACCGATGAGATTCTCGCCGCCTGTCGGCGTCTCTCGCGGGCCTTCCACCCGGATACCAACTTCTCGCCGCGCGCCACGCAGGAGATGCAGGTCGTCAATGCGGTGCGCCGCGTGCTGAGCAATCCAGCGGCACGAGCCGAGTACGACGTGGCGCGCCTGAGCTGGATCGCGGCCGCGAGCTCCGCGCCGATTCCCCGCCATCCGCGACCGATCCGCGTGGAGGCGCCGCCGCGTCCGATCTCGCATCAGCCGTCTGCATTGGAGCGCTATGTGCGCGCCGTCCTCGCCGGTGCGCGAGCGGCTGTCGGCGCACTCAGGCTGTCGCGCTGCGGAGCGTGCCGAATGGTCGTCGACGAAGGTGACGCGTTCTGTGCCGCCTGCGGCGGAAGGCTCCTCACCGGTCGGCGCGCCGCCTAGCGCGGTCGGCGCGGTCGGCGCGGTCGCACCCTACGCGAACTGCGGGTTGACGCGCTCCGGGTCGATCTTGAGCAGCTCGATGGCGCGACGCAGCTCATCGGGCGATGAGGTGCCGTCGAGGCAGAGGGCGTAGAGCGCCGCATAGGCGATCTGCTCGGGACTCACTTCGAAGTGGGTGCGCAGCGCTTCGCGGGTGTCGCTGCGCCCGAAACCATCGGTCCCCAGCACGGTGTACGGGCGGTCGACCCAGCGGCTGATCATGTCCGGAACGGCCTTCATGTAGTCGGTCGCGGCGACCACCGGCCCAACGGTCGGGCCCAGGCACGAGACGAGATAGGGGATCCGCTGCTCGGCGTCGGGATGCAGTCGGTTCCATCGCTCGACGTCCAGGGCATTGGTGCGAAGCTGCTGGAACGAGGTGGCACTCCACAGGTCGGCCGCGACGTCGAAATGCTCCGCCAGCAGCTCCTGCGCGCGCATCGCCTGGTGCAGAATCGGCCCAGCCGAGAGGAGCTGGACACGCCGCGCGCCCTTCTCCGCCGCCCGGTAGCGATACAGACCGCGCAGCACGCCCTCCTCGACGCCCTCTGGCTTGGCGGGCATCACCCAGTTTTCGTTGTAAAGGGTGATGTAGTAGAAGATGTCCTCCCCGGCCTCGAACATCCGGCGAATTCCCTCTCGCACGATGATGCCGAGCTCGTAGGCGAAGGCCGGGTCGTAGGCGAGCACGTTTGGAAGCGTCGAGGCCAGGACGTGACTCTGTCCGTCGTCGTGCTGCAGGCCCTCGCCGGTGAGAGTCGTCCGCCCCGCGGTGGCGCCCATCAGGAATCCGCGCCCTCGTACGTCGCCGAAGGCCCAGATCTGGTCGCCGGTGCGCTGAAAGCCGAACATCGAGTAGAAGATGTAGAACGGAATCATCGGCTCGCCCCAGGTCGCATAGCTGGTCCCGGCGGCGGCGAAGGAGGAGATCGAGCCCGCCTCGGTGATCCCCTCTTCGAGCATCTGGC
>JALYSK010000137.1 GCA_030854805.1 Chloroflexota bacterium
TCGATGCCGGATTGGCCGGCATTCACCTGCTCTGGACAATCGACGGCTCGTCGGACAGAGTCGACGCCCATCAACGCTGGATCGAGCTGATCGGCCAGCAGAGCAGGTTGCAGCAACCGCAGACCGGTGCCGAGACGCCGGTAGAAGGAGGCAACTGACCGATGGCGACTGAGGCCTACTGTGTCAAATGCAAGGCAAAGCGCGAGATGCGCAGCGAAAGCAAGATCACGATGAAGAACGGCAAGCCGGCGACCGAGGGGATCTGTCCGGTCTGCGGCACGAAGATGTTCAAGATCGGCGGCTGACGCCCGCCGCAATTCGGTGGCGGGCAGCGCCGGCCACCCGTTCCTCGATCCGGCCGTCCGGGCCATCCGGGCGGCCGGTCGCTGTTTCGGCGGCTAGAATGGGACGCCGTGGACGAGGCAGCCGGCCAGCCGATCCTGGCGATCGACCTAGGCGGCACCCAGATCCGGGCCGCGCACGTCAGTCCCGATCGGACGATCGCCTGCCGCCGCGCTGTCCAGACCGAGGACAGCGAAGGGGTTGACTCCGTCGTGTCGCGCCTCTGTGCGCTGGCCAGGGCCGTCTGCGACGACGCGCGCGCGCAGCAGCTGCCCGCGCCGGTCGGGATCGGCATCTCGGCCCCCGGCCCGCTCGACCCATGGCGCGGCGTCGTGGTTTCACCCCCGAACCTGGCAGGCTGGCGCGACGTACCCCTGGTGGAGCGCGTGGAGAATGAGCTGGACCTGCCGACCTTTCTGGAGCGCGATACGAACGTCGCGGTGATGGCCGAATGGCGCTTCGGGTCGGCGGTTGGCACCCGCTCTGCGATCTACGTCACCGTCTCGACCGGCATCGGAGGCGGCATCATCATCGATGGACGGCCGCTCATCGGCCTTGACGGAAGCGCCGGAGAGGTGGGCCACATCACGGTCGACCTGGACGGCCCCTTGTGCGGCGACGGCATGCCCGGCCACGTTGAGGCGATCGGATCCGGGACCGCGATCGCGCGAGAGGGGCGCGCCCTGCTGGAGGGCGGTGGATCGCGCGTGCTCGCCGCGCTCGTTGAGCTCGCCGGCAGCGAGCAGGTCAACGCCGCGCTGGTGGCGCGTGCCGCGGACGAGGGCGACGCCGCATGCGAGGCGATCATGGAACGAGCCTACGAGGCCGTTGGGGCGATGTGCGCCAGCCTCGTCAACGTGCTCAATCCCGAGGTGATCGTGCTGGGCGGGAGCATCGCCGACAAGCGGCCGCGCCTTCACGTCGTGGCCCGCGAGGAGGTCGATCGTCGCGCCTTTGCGGTTCCGGCACGCAGGGTGCGCATCGAGCGGGCGAGCTTCGCCGACGATGTCTCGCTCATCGGATCGCTTCCGATCGTCAATGAACGCCTCGGCGACCCGGCCTACCGCCAGCGTCGCTCGCTATCAGAAGGAGCATCCCGGTGACCACCCGCATCGGCATCAATGGCTTTGGGCGCATCGGCCGGCAGACGCTGAAGGCCATCCTCGAGCGACACTCCGAGGAGCTGGAGGTGGTGGCGGTCAACGACCTGGCCGATACGCGCACGAACGCGCATCTCTTCAAATACGACTCGACCTACGGACGCTACCCCGGAGAGGTCGCCGCCGGCGAAGGCGAGATCCGCGTTGACGGCCGCCAGATCAAGGCGCTCTCCGAACGCGACCCGGCAGCCCTCCCGTGGAAGGAGCTCGGAGTCGCGATCGTGGTCGAATCGACCGGCATCTTCACCGATGCCACCAAGGCTCGGGCGCACCTGGAGGCCGGCGCGCAGAAGGTGATCATCAGCGCCCCGGCCAAGAACGAGGACGTCACGATCGTCCTGGGCGTCAACGAGGAGCGCTACGACCCCGGGCAGCATCACATCGTCAGCAATGCCTCGTGCACCACCAACGGGCTCGCGCTGCCGGCCAAGGTGATCTTCGATCGCTTCGGGATCGAGCACGGGCTGATGACGACCGTGCACAGCTACACGAATGACCAGAATGTGCTCGACGTGTTCCATACGGACCTGCGGAGGGCGCGCAGCGCGGGCCAGAACATCATTCCGACCACGACCGGAGCGGCCCGTGCCCTGGCGCTCGTGATCCCGGAGCTGAAGGGCCGCTTTGACGGCTTCGCGCTGCGGGTTCCGACCCCCACCGTCAGCATCATCGACTTCGTGGCGGTCACCACTCGGCCCGTCACCGCCGAGAGCGCCAACGCTGCGCTGCGCGAGGCAAGCGAGGGCCGAATGCAGGGGCTGCTCGGCATCACCGACGAGGAGCTGGTCAGCATGGACTTCAAGGGGGACGAGCGGTCGAGCATCATCGACGGACCCTCGACCATGGTGACCGGCGAGAACCTTCTCAAGGTGATCGCCTGGTACGACAACGAATGGGGTTACAGCTGTCGCGTCGCGGACCTGGCCGCCTACATGGCGGAGCGCCTGTGAACAAGAAGACCGTGCGCGACGTTGACGTCGGGGGGCGACGAGTCTTCCTGCGTGCCGACCTCAACGTCCCGCTCGACGACGGACGGATCACAGACGACACACGCGTGCGGGCGAGCGTCCCAACCATCGTCTATCTGCTCGAGCGCGGTGCGAGCGTGGTGCTCGCCAGCCACCTGGGTCGACCGAAGGGCAAGGTCAACGATGCGCTGCGCCTCAAGCCGGTCGCAGACCGGCTCAGCCAGCTGCTGGGGCGGCCGGTACGTCTCACCGGTGACGCCCTCGGCGCCGGTGTGCAGCTGGCAGTCGACAAGCTCCAGCCGGGTGACCTCCTGATGCTGGAGAACCTCCGCTTCCACGCCGAGGAGGAGGCGAACGATCCCGGGTTCGCCAAGGCGCTCGCGGGCTTCGCGGACCTCTACGTCGATGACGCCTTCGGGTCGGCGCATCGAGCGCACGCCAGCACCGAGGGGATCACTCACTACCTCCCCGCGGTGGCCGGCCTGCTCCTCGAGCGTGAGGTCGACGCTCTATCGCGCCTCCTGAAGCGCCCGGCCAAGCCCTTCCACACCCTGATCGGAGGCGCAAAGATCGCCGGCAAGCTCGAGGTGCTCGAGGCGCTGCTGAACCGCTGCCAGGCGATCATGGTCGGCGGCGGGATGGCGAATACCTTCCTGGCGGCCCGCGGCCATGCGATGGGCAAGAGCCTGGTCGAGACCGACCAGCTCGACAACGCAGAGCGCATCATGGCGGAGGCACGCCGGAAGCGCGTTCGGTTCATGTTGCCGACCGATGCCGTCATTGCGCCGCAGATCCATTACCGCGCCAAGATCGAGACCGTCTCGATCGACGCGATTCCCAAGGACCAGATGGTGGTCGATATCGGTCCCGAGACGGTTGCCGCCTTTACCGAGCACCTGGCGAAGGCGCGCACCATCTTCTGGAACGGACCGATGGGGGTCTTCGAGATCGCGAGCTTCGCGGACGGCACGACAGCGATCGCGCGCTACATCGCAGAACGGACGGGAGCGGGAGTGGTGACAATCGTTGGCGGTGGCGATTCGGTTGCCGCCGTCGAACAGCTGGGCGTGGCCGACCGGATGACCCACGTTTCGACCGGTGGCGGCGCGTCGCTCGAGTTCGTCGAAGGAAAGTCGTTGCCCGGCGTCGAGGCGCTTCTCGACCGGGACGATCCATGAGCACGCTGATCGAGGACCTGATCGCTCGAGAGGTTCTCGACTCGCGTGGCAATCCCACGGTCGAGGTTGAGATCTTTCTGGAGGGTGGGGCGACCGGCACCGCCATCGTCCCCTCGGGTGCATCAACGGGCAGCCACGAGGCGGTCGAGCTGCGCGACGGCGATGGCTCCCGCTACGGCGGCAAGGGGGTTCTCACGGCGGTCAAGAATGTGAACGAGGTCCTGCGCCCCGAGCTGCTCGGAACGGATGCCCTGGACCAGGTGAGCCTGGATCGCCTCCTGATTGAGCTCGACGGAACGCCGAACCGCTCGAAGCTTGGGGCCAACGCCCTGCTCGGCGTCTCGCTGGCAGCGGCCAGGGCTTCGGCGGATGAGGTGGGCCTGCCGCTGTATCGGTACCTCGGTGGTGCTGGTGCTCGCCTTCTGCCGGTGCCGCTGGTGAATATCCTCAACGGTGGCAAGCACGCGATCGACTCAACCGACTTCCAGGAGTTCATGATCGCGCCCGTCGGCGCACCGTCGTTCCGCGAAGGGCTGCGCTGGGCAGCCGAGGTCTTCCACGCGCTCGGCAAGATCCTGCACGACGAGGGCTTCGCGACCACGGTCGGGGACGAGGGTGGCTACGCGCCGAGCCTGGGGAGCAACGAGGACGCCATCGGGGCTGCCCTAAAGGCGATCGAGCTTGCGGGGTACAGCCCTGGCGAGCAGGTCGCCATCGCCCTCGACCCCGCCACCACCGAGCTCTATTCGGACGGTCGCTATGTCCTGGCGCGCGAAGCTCGGAACCTGACCGGAGACGAGCTGATCGACTTCTGGGCGGACTGGGTGGAGCGGTATCCGATCATCAGCCTCGAGGATGGCCTCGCCGAGGACGATTGGGAGGGCTGGACGGCCCTCACCAGCCGGTTGGGCGACCGGCTGCAGCTCGTCGGCGACGACCTGCTGGTCACCAACACCCACCGCCTCGAGCGCGCGATTCGCGAACGCTGCGCCAACAGCATCCTGGTTAAGCTGAACCAGATCGGCACTCTGACCGAGACGATCGAGGCGGTCGAGATGGCTCAGCGCGCCGGTTGGAGCGCGATCATCAGCCACCGCTCGGGCGAGACCGAGGACACCACCATCGCCGACCTCGCGGTTGCGTTAAATACCGGCCAGATCAAGACCGGCAGCATCAGTCGCTCGGAGCGGATCGCGAAGTACAACCGACTGCTGCGCATCGAGGAGGAGCTCGGCGACGCCGCCGAGTACCCGGGCGCCTCCGCCTTCTCTTCGCACTGAGCCTCCAGGCCGATGCACGGCGCAGCCTTCGCTCTGGACGACCTGTTCGCGGCACTCGATGGCACGCAGCACGATTTCGGCGAATCCTGCACGCCCCGACCCTGAGCCTCACGGTTGCGGTGGCCGCCGGGTCGCCGCATTCGAGCGGCGATGACGGCACTGCCCTAGCTCTCCGAGCTGCCCTCGCCGCCGCTCTCGTCGCTCCCCTTGGCGCGCCGGCGCGCCGCAGCGGACTCTCGCGAGGCGCGCGTCACGGCGACCTTCGCCTTGCCGGCGGCCGTCCGTGGCCGCTCGGTCGCCTTGGCAGCGGCCGCCTTGGATGCCTTGGCCGTCGCAACCTTCTTACGCTGCGCCGTCTTGCTGGCGGTCGTCTTGCGCTTCGGGGCCTCTGCCGTGCTGACCGCATCGCTGTCAAGCAGGTGCGCGGCGTTGACCTTCGCCATCAGCCGGCTCTTTCGCCGCGCGGCATTGTTCGGGTGGATGATCCCCTTCTCGGCCGCCTTATCGAGCGCGCTCAGCGCCGCGCTGACTGCTTCCGGGGCGTCGCCGCTGGCGCGACCAAGGGCGATGCTGGTGGCGCGTCCGACCAGGGTCTTCGCCTCGCTCCGCGTGCTGCGGTTGACCGCGCTGCGACGCAACGTCTGGCGCACCCGCTTGAGAGCGGATGGCGTGCGGGCGCCCTTCCAGGTACGAGCTGTTCTTGCCACGTGGGGACCTCGGGGAGGGTTGAATCGGGGAGGACTGACTCGAAACCAAAGGATGCGCGTCTCGTGAGCGCATCCTGGGCAAAAGTATAGCAGGACCTCCGGCGGTGGCCAATTGCCCTGGGCGACGGCTCGACAGATGAACGCCGAACATGGAGAATCACCCGGGCGGCGCCCGTGCCATTCGCCGACCACGAAAGAACCCGAGCCACCAGGGAGGAAGCCGGCAAGCCCCCGGCATCGATGAACATCCTGCGGCGATCGCTGGCAGTCGCGCCCCGCGGCGCCCGATTGCGACTCGGCGGCCTATGACGACCGCGACCCTCGCCCGGCGCCTGACCCTGCCGGTTGGCGGCGGCGGATTTCGCCGCGGGCTGCTCCTGGGTCTGGCGGGCACGATGTTGCTCGCCGTTGTGCTGTTCGTTGGCCTGGCATTCGGGGTCACAGCAACCAGCGGCTCGGCGATCCTGGCGCGCACCAGCGTGGGTGGGGTCCGGCTGGAGGGTCTCGACCGGTCGGCGGCCGAAGCGCGGTTGCGCGCCGAGCTACCCTCACTGACGAGCGGCCACGCAACCTTCGCGGCCGGCGACCAGGAGGCGACGGTCCAGTTCGCCGAGATCGGGCGAGGCTACGAGATGGGGGCAATGCTCGACGCCGCCTGGTCGGTCGGACGCAGTGGTGGGCTCCTCGACGACGCTCTGACGCGAGTTCGAAGCCTGCTCGCCGATACATCCCTGCCCGTGGCGGTGCACGGGTACGACGCGGCTGCGATCGACACGGCCGCGCAACGACTTGCCGCCGCATTCAGCGTCGCTCCTGCCGATGCATCGGTCGTGGCCAGCAAGGGCGTATTCGTGGTTACTCCCGGTCATGCTGGGCTGAATGTTGAAGCGGCGCGGATCCGCGCCACCTTGGCCTCCGCGGTCGCGACCCCGGACCCGGCCAACGTGGTGATAGAGATCGCCCCCACCCCGGTCGAGCCCGACATCACGACGCAGGCCGCCCAAGCGGCCGCGGCCGCCGCGACCGGCATGGCGGTCGATCTTGACCTCGTCGTCGGTTTGGGCAAAGACGCGGAGCATTTCCCGATCCAGGGCGCGACAGTGGCAAGCTGGATCGCCTTTGCTCCCGACTACGGCGTCCCGTACGCGGCGCGCATCGATCAGGTCAAGCTGACCGCGGCACTCGCGGCGCTGGCCAAAAAGGTCGATCGGAAACCGAAGGACGCCAGCTACACGCTGGCTGGCGGCGGACCAGGCAGCGTCATTCCGGCGGAGACGGGGCGCAAGCTGGACGTCGACGCGAGCGTGCAGGTCGTGCTCGCATCGCTCAAGAAGCGCGGCGACGGAAGCAGGACGCCCGACGCGCGCCTCGCGGTCGGCATCACCCAGCCTGAGCTGAGCACCGAGAAGGCGCAGGCCGCACTGTCCAGGATGCAGCTGGTCTCGGGCTGGACCACCTACTACGTGCCGGACAAGGGAAACGGCTTTGGGAACAACATCAATATCCCGGCGCAGGACATCGACGGCCGCGTGCTCGCTCCTGGGGAGTGGTTCGATTTCTGGTCATCGATCGGCCCCATCAACGAGGCGCGTGGCTTCAGCTACGGCGGCGTCATCATCGGCGGCCGCAGCTTTGGCACCGCAATAGGCGGCGGCATCTGCTCGACGTCGACGACCCTGTTCAACGCCGCGCTTCGCGCCGGGCTGCAGATGGGCGATCGGCTCAACCACTACTACTACATCACCCGCTACCCGGTGGGACTC
>JALYSK010000138.1 GCA_030854805.1 Chloroflexota bacterium
ATCTACGCCGTGGCCACCCTTGTCGCCCTCGTCCTGCCGTTGCTCGCGCTGGCTCTCTACCTCGGGATCGCCATCCTGTATGGGATCACCAGCCAGGGGATCGCGGTCGCAGGCTCGAGCCCGATGCGGGAGGAGGCCGGCGCGGCCGAGCGGTAGCCGTCCATGCCGAACCTGATCAGACGAGATCGACTGGCGCGGGAGGCGGCCGAGGATAAGCTGGCACCAGCCGCCTCCAGGTCGGCTCGAAGCCGCGGCCGAGGGCGGCCGGAGGAGCCGGACGAGTACCGCACGGCCTTCGAGCGCGATCGCGATCGGATCATCCATTCGAAGGCCTTCCGGCGGCTCAAGCACAAGACGCAGGTATTCCTCAATCCCGAGGGTGATCACTTCGTCACCCGCCTGACGCATACCCTGCAGGTCACGCAGATCTCGAGGGCGCTCGCGGCCGCGCTCAGTCTCAATGAGCCCCTCATCGAGGCGATCGCGCTGGGGCACGACGTCGGCCATTCGCCGTTTGGCCACACGGGGGAGGACGCGCTCTCGCCGTATTTCCCGCCGGTCGGTTGGCATCACGCGGCCCAGAGCGTGCGGATCCTCGAGGTGCTCGAGGACCTCAACCTGACCTGGGAGGTGCTCGACGGGATCCGGGCGCACTCTTGGAAGATCACTCCGCCGCCGGCGACGCAGGAGGCCTTGTGCGTCCGATACGGCGACCGCATCGCCTATCTGTCGCATGACGCGCTCGACGCGTTGCGCGCGGGTGTCTTGGAGGCCGATTCTTTTCCGCCCGAAGTGCGCGAGCGATTCGGTGAGCCAGGGCGAGGCTGGATCGGCAAGATGATCGAGGCTGTGATCGAAAATTCTCTGCTGGTCGGCAGCGTGGCAATGGATGAGCCGACCCTGGCGGTGATGAACCGACTGCGTGACTTCATGTTCGAGCGCGTCTACGAATCAGCCGACCTGCAGCGCGAGCAGCGGCGCGCGGTCGCCATCATCCGCCGCCTGGCCGATCACCACCTCGAGCATCCAGACCAGATACCGGTCAGCTACCGCGAGGACGACGCTCCCCTCGTGGTGCAGGTCAGCGATTACGTCGCTGGCATGACCGATCGCTTCGCGCTTGCGCTTCACGACCGCATCTTTCGGCCGGACCCCTGACGGCGGGCTCAACTCGGCGCCGTCAACGGAAGACGCGCAGCGCGCCGGGACGGACTTCGAAGGTGATCGGCGTCAATCCCATCGCCTCGCCGTCGGCGTGCGCCGGCAACGCTCGTAGCAGCCCCTTGACTCTCACGCTCCGGGCCAGTCGCACGTGTACCCGCGGCTCGCGCCGAGGACGACGCCGTGCGACCGACAGGAAGTGACGAACGACCTCGAGCTGCGTCATGCCACTGAAGAGCGCAACGTTCAAGATGCCATCGGTCGGGTCCGCCTCGGGGGCAAGCGCGAAGCCCAACCCCAGGTAGGGGCAATTGCAGACGGTCACCGCCGGCGAGCGTGTGCGTCGCACCTTGCCATCCAAGGTCACCTCGACTGGAGTATTGCGCCGGCGCAGGCCGCGCCACAACAGACGCGCCGCCCGCCACCAGCCGCGCCGCTCCGCGAGCTCGACGGCGAGGAACCCGAGCGCGTCGAGGCCGACACCGCCCGCCTCGAAGAAGCACCGCCCCTCGGCGCGGTTGTCGTGGTACGCCCAGCCCGCGTCGACGCGACCGACCGCCCCACGTGCGATGAGGTCGAGCGCCGCGTCGAGGGTGAGCGGCAGACCGTACCCGGTGGCCAGGTTGTTGAAGGTGCCGCGCGGAATGATCCCGAGTGCGGCATCTCCGCCGACCAGCGCCGCGGCGACGGTCCCCACCGTCCCGTCTCCGCCTGCGACGACGATGTCGGCGCCGCGTCCGGCCGCCGTGCGCGCCAGCTCGCGGGCATCATCGGTCTCGCGCAATGTGTGGAGCACGACCTCCAGGCGGCGTTCGCGGAGGGCCTCAGCGAGGGCGTCTGGTTCCAGTCGCGCGGGATCGTCGGCGAGCCGCGGGCCGGCACTCGGCTTGCGTCCGGCACCCGGGTTGACCATCAACAAGATCGGGCGGCGGGTCATGGGGCTTGCCGGTAGGTCTGGTACGTGCCATCGCCACATTCGAGCGCGACCCGTATCGGTCTAGCGTCGCCGGAGGGGGCAGCAAAGGCCCGCCGCGTGGTCAGGCCGATGAACGTGGAGCCGATCGCCTCCGATCCGGCAAAGGGTGATGGCGCCGGCGTGCCTTCGAGTACGTATCCCTGCGCCTCCCACTGAAGTCCCTTCGGGCATCCCGCGCGCGTCGTGGCCAATGAGAGCCCAAGCACACCGATGCCGAGAAAGACGACGATGGCGAGAACACCGCAGCCGAGGGACCGTCGGTTCACGAGCGCATCATCCCGAAGCGGCCGTACTCCCCGCTAGCAGCCGAGCGCTCCAGTTCCACGGTCTCCACGTGTGAGCCCGGCGCGCCGCCGCGAAGGCGCCGTTCGAGCTCGTCGAGCGCATCCTCCTGCCCTTCGGCAACGATCTCCACGGTTCGCTCGTCGTGCCCATTCATCACCCAGCCGGTGAGCCCCAGCTCCTGGGCCTGGCGCACGGTCCACCAGCGAAATCCAACCCCCTGCACCCGGCCCACCACGCGTGCCGACAGCCGGCGCTTCGCTGCCTCGCTCACCGCGACTCGAGGGGCGGCCACTCGAGCATGGCGACCTCCATCGCCAACCGTGGTGCCCCGCTCTCTCGCAGGCCCTCGTGGATCCGCTCGAGCAGCCCGATGAAGGCGACCCACCCGCTCGGGCCGATCCGCATCGCGAGGTCGGGAAGCTCGGACGAAAGCTCGGCCGCCGAGGCAAGGTCCGGGCGCCCGGCGGAGGCCATGAGCAGGTCGCGCGTCAGCCCGACCCAGGCAGCGACCAGCCGCTGTGCGCCCTGTCGTTGCGCGGCCGCGAGCACCCTCGACGATTCGCCTTCCTCATCGCTCCCGCTCGCTTCGTCGGGAACCAGTGATCCCTGGCGCCCGGCGTCGTCGAGCAGGTCGCGAACGGATCCGAACCGGTCTGCCCGACCCTTCCCGAGCAGCGCCAGCAGCTCCGCCTGCGCTCGACGCTGCCACGCGATCAGCTCGGGCTCGCGTACATAAGCGAGCGCCACACCCGTCAGGCCGCCGGAGAGGCGAGCGAGCGCATCGGCCTGGTCGGCGGGAACCCGATGCCGGTCGATCAGCCAGTCAACCAGCTCCCGTCGCGGCACCGGACCGATGCGCAGCGGCTGGCAGCGTGACCGGACGGTTGGCAGCAGGCGGCTTGGCTCGTCCGCCACCAGGATGAACATGTGGCGCGCCGTCGGCTCCTCGAGCGCCTTGAGCAGGGCGTTCTGGGTCTGCTCGTTCGCGGCGTCCGCGTGCTCGATGAGCACGACGCGGCGCTCCCCCACGACGGGTGCGCCGGCGGCCTCCAACAGCCAGTGGCGCGCGACCGAGACGATGCTCTCCCCCGAGGAGCGCTCCGCGCGCCAGCGCTCGGGTGAGCCGATCACCAGATCCGGGTGGACCCGTGCCCGGGCGTCACGGCAACCTCGGCACGCGTTGCACGGCCGCACCGTTGGGTCCCGGTCCAGGCAGAAGAGCAGGGCGAGGAGGTCATCCACGAAGGCCTCCTTGGCAGCGCCGGACGGACCGTGCACGAGCAGGCTGCGCTGCAAGCGGTCATGGATGGCGCCTCGGGTCGCGATGGCTCGTGCAGTTGCCTGGCCCAGGCTCTGGAAGCCCGGTTCGAGATCCGTGGTCATCGCGGCGCGAGTATAGGTCGATAAGCCGCCAGTAACGCCGCGATGAGGTCCGCTGTCGCATCCTCGTGCGCGCCTCCGCTTGCTCCGCCGGGTCGCCGCGGGCACGTCGCGCAGGCGGCCGGCCGGCTACCGGACCCGCCCGATGTGGAGGCGGCCCGCGGAGCGCCACGTCGTGGGAGTGGCATACTTGATGCACCCACAGCAGGGCCGCACGATGAGGAGAAATACCATGGCCAGCGGACCGGCAAAGGTGGCTGAAGAGCTCCCCGATAACATCCGCGCGATCATCGACCGGGTGCTTGAGGCCGATATTCGCAAGCAGATCTCAGAGCGAGGCCAGGACCTGGCTTCCCTCTTCGCCGATGGGACGGGCGCGGCTGCCGACCGAGCCTCTGAGATGTGGCGCGAGAGCGCGCCCGCACGCCGGGACGCCATGAAGACGGTCGACCGCACCTGGCGGCGCGAGATCCGGCCCACGCTTCGAGACCTCTGGAAGCGCCGGTCGGTCGCGATCGGCGCCGCCGGCGCCGCCGTGCCGGTCGGACGTGAGCTGGTCGAGAGCGCGGCCGCACGCCTGCGAAAACAACAGCGACGCGAGGCGCGGCACTGGGGCGCCTTCTTCCTTGGCCTCTTGATCGGGGCTGCGGCTGGAACGGTGGTGGCGCTGCTCACCACTCCAAAGCCAGGGCGCCAGATGCGTGCGGAGCTCGCCAGCAAGGCGAGCGAGGTCCAGTCGCGTGCGGGGGAGGTGGGTCAGGAGATCGCGAATCGAGCCCGGGAGAAGGACTGGACCCCGCTCTTCGAGCGCGAAGGGGAGAAGACGAATGGGGCCGCTGCTACTGCCGAGGTCCCCGTGGTAGCCGACGTGCCCGATGCGACCGTGGACGAGGCGCCCGAACAGCAGACCTGAACGATCTACTCACACGACGAGAGGCCGGTCCTCGCAGGGCCGGCCTCTCCGTTTGCTCAGCAGCCTCGGGGTCAGCTGCCGGGGTTGTTCTCGCGTGCGGACCGGAAGCGCTGCCAAATCCCCTCTGGCTCATCCGCTCCGTCGGAAGAGGGTGATGGTTGCTCGCTTTTCGGCGCTGCGCGAGTCCGCCGGCGCGGCTTCGTCGCCACGGGCGGCGCCTCCTGCTCAGATCCCGCCGCAGCTCGCGTGCGTCGACGGGGCTTGGGCTGTTCGGCCGGTTCCTCTGTCGTCGTGGGCTTCGCGGACGCCGCCCGTCGGCGGCGGGGCTTGGCCTCTGCGCCGGCCGTCTCCGATTCCCCTGACGGCGGCCTCGGTGCCGCGCCGCCCTGGCTGCGAGGCTCCGGCGCCTCCTCAGGCGCTGGGGGGCTCGCCGGCGCATCCAAGAGTCCGAGCTCGGCCAACGTCTCCGGATCGGCCTCCTCGAAGGTGTACTCCCGATCCTCGCTCAGGCCCTCGAGCTCGGACAGGTCGTCGAACTCCTGCCAACCGACCTCCGGCGGCGCCGCGGCGGCCCCCTCTTCGGCAGCGGCTTCTCGTCCTCGGCCTCGGCCACGACCCCGTCCCCCACGCCGGCGCCGACGACGACGACCCTCGCCGGCTTCCGATGCGCTGCCGTCGTCAATTGCAATCGCGGCGGTCGGAAGCTCGGGCTCCGGTTCATCCGCGGGGCGCTCTGGCGCCCGGCGGGCGGGACGACCACCGCGCGTGCTCCGCGATCCGTTGCCGGACTTCAGGGCGGCCAAAGCGGCAGCGGCCACGGCCGGTGAGGCGTCGCGGAATCCGAACTCGGGAGCGCTCTCCTTGGCCGGCATCTCAGGCATCACCGGCGCCTTCTCATCGCGCTTTCGGCTGATGCTGGCGACCTTCATGATGTCGAAGAACTCGTCCGCGACCGCGATCAGATCCGAGCTCGTATTGGGCCGGAAGCTGATCACCTCGCAGCGGACTCCGACATCCTGGAGCGCGCGGATGGCCGGCGCGAAGTCCCCGTCACCAGAGACGATGACGGCCACGTCCATACGGTCCTGGAGCCGGAAGAGGTCGACGACGAGCTCAATATCCAGGTTCGCCTTGACGCGGCCGTCGCCGAACTTGCGGATATCCTTGACGACCGGCTTGTAACCGTTCTTCGCCAGGAAGTCGATGAATTTGCGTTGGTTCTCGTTCTCCGGGTCGAGCCCGGTATAGGCGTAGGCACGAATCAGGTCGCGCCCCTTGGTTGCGTGCTTCAGCAGGGCGACGTAGTCGA
>JALYSK010000139.1 GCA_030854805.1 Chloroflexota bacterium
GTAGTAGACCCCATCGAGCGCGCCCCAGGCAGCCGCGCTGAAGATGGCGCAGGCCGTCCTGGCTCGCGCGAACTCGCCGTCGGAAAGTCCCTCGATCCGCTCGGCCAGCATGGCGGGCTCGTCGGTCTCGACCGCGTGCTCGACGAAGTACTGCTGCGCATCGGTGTCGACCGTGCCCGCATAGTGCTCGCGCAGCCCGTCGAGCTTGCTCGACGCGGTTGCGGGCTGCTGCACCTCGAAGCTATAGAGCGCCCCGAGCGACTCGGGTACCGATGCGAAGGCCTGCTCGCCGACTGCGAGAAGCGTCCTGCTCTGCGGGCGCGACATCTCACTGGTGGCGCCGAGGGCGTCGCGGAAGCGCGTCCAAAGCCGGTCGTGCTCGCGCTCCTCCGCGGCGTACTCCGGATGGCCGATCTGATCCCAGCCCCGGTCGACGACCGCGATGAAGGGCGCCCACTCGTCGGCGTACTCGGCGATGCGCTCGATCGGCAGGGTGCCAGCGCGCCATTCGGTGTAGAAGGGATGCTGATTGAGGTCGAACCGGCGGACGATGGCGTCCAGCTCGGCGATGCGGCTGCTCATGGTCGTGGGCCCTCGTGCGCCGCTCGGTCACCTGCCGAGCGTCGCCCCAAGCGTACCGTGCCGCTACATCGCGCGCACGCCGAGCAGGTTGCGGGCGATCACCATGCGCTGGATCTCGCTCGTGCCCTCACCGATCTCGGTCAGCTTGGCGTCGCGAAGATAGCGCTCGACGCGATACTCGGTGATGTATCCATAGCCACCGTGGACCTGAACGGCCGCATTGGTGGCGCGCTGGGCGACCTCCGACGCGAAAAGCTTGGCCATGGCGGATTCCGTCGAATAGGGACGCCCCTGGTCCTTCAGCCACGCCGAGCGGTAGACGAGCAGCCGAGCGGCGTCGATCTCTGTCGCCATGTCGGCGATTTTGAAGGCAACCCCCTGGAAGGTCGCGATGGCGCGACCGAACTGCTTGCGCTCCTTCGCGTAGGCCGACGCGGCCTCGAAGGCCGCCTGGGCCAGGCCGAGTGCCATAGCGCCGATCCCGATCCGTCCCCCATCGAGCGTCTTCAGGAACAGCTTGTCGCCCTCTCCCTCTTCGCCCAGCAGATTGGCCAGCGGGATCCGACAGTCCTCGAAGAGCAGCTCACCGGTATTGCTGGCATGGAGACCCATCTTCTCCTCCATGCGCCCGATGCTGAAGCCCGGGGTCCCGCTCTCCACAATGAAAGCGCTGATCTTGCCGGCATCGGCCGACCTCTCGGTGACCGCCGTGACGATGTAGGTATCGGCCACCCCGGCGTTGGTGATGAAGCGCTTCGAGCCGTTCACCACCCAGCAGTCACCCTCGCGGCGCGCGCGAGTGCGGGTTCCCCGCGAGTCTGAGCCAGCACCCTCCTCCGTCAGGCCATAGGCGCCGAGCTTCGCACCGCTCGCCAGCGGGCGAAGGAACTGCTCCTTCTGCTCCGGGGTGCCGGCGAGGTAGATCGGATTGCAGCCGAGGCTGGTATGGGCGGAGACGATGATCCCGACGCTGCCGCTGACGCGGCTGAGCTCTTCTACTGTGATGGCATACGCCAACGAGTCGAGGCCGGTGCCGCCGACCGTCTCGGGGTACGGGACTCCGAGGAGGCCGAGATCGGCCGCCTCGCGAATGAGCTGGGCCGGGAATTCACCCTTGCGCTCCATCTCATCGGCGACCGGTCCAATCCGACGCTCGGCGAAATCTCGAACGGTGCGTCGGATCTCCTCGTGCTCCGACGAGAGGGCGAAGTCCATCGGGTGCGAGTCTAGCAGGAGACGCCGTGAGACCCGCCGGGCTTCAGCTGCGGCGCCAGCGCTCCAACGCCTGGCGGGCGCGGCGCTCGGCCGAGCGCAGTGATTCGATGCGGCGCCGGCGTGCGGGCAGCGGCTGCGGACGCTTCCGCTTCTGGTGATTCAGCTTTGCCACCCCCAGGTTCCTCCATCAGCTTTGCCGAACAGACGCGCGACCATGTGCTTCGGTTGCAACTGATGTGCCGCTGAGACTCGTACCGTCGCCGCAAGCGTTGACGACTCGCGACGGGCGGACGCGTATACTCGCCCGACCCTCCTGCAACTCGATAAGGTTCTGCTTCGCCACGAGGTGGCCGACGGTGCCCGAGACCGACATCCGACTCGACCGCGTCACCAAGCGCTTCGGCGAGGTCACGGCGGTCGACGACCTGTCCCTGACGGTTGACCACGGCGAGTTCTTCTCGCTCCTCGGCCCTTCTGGCTGCGGTAAGACGACCACGCTGCGCATGGTCGGCGGCTTTGAGGAGACGACGGCAGGGACGATCTACCTGGGCGAGACCGATGTGACCCTGCTCCCCCCGTTCAGACGGGACGTGAACACCGTCTTCCAGAGCTACGCCCTCTTCCCCCATCTCAGCGTCTACGAGAATGTCGCCTTCGGCCTGCGCCGCCGGCGTGTGCCAGACGGCGAGGTGCGAGAGCAGGTCGCCGCGCTGCTGGAGCTGGTCGAGCTGCCCGGTTACGAGCAGCGCAAGCCATCCCAACTCTCTGGTGGCCAGCAGCAGCGCGTCGCCCTGGCGCGGGCCCTCATCAACCATCCGCGCGTTCTCCTGCTCGACGAGCCGCTGGGCGCGCTCGATCTCAAGCTCCGCAAGCAGATGCAGATCGAGCTGAAGCGGATTCAGACCGAGGTTGGCATCACCTTCGTCTACGTCACCCACGATCAGGAAGAGGCGATGACGATGTCGGACCGGATCGCTGTCATGCGTGCCGGGCGAATCGAGCAGCTCGGCCCGCCGGAGGACCTCTACGAGCGACCGGCGACCGAGTTCGTGGCCGGGTTCCTGGGCGTGAGCAACCTGCTCGATGGAGAGGTTGCCGGCCGCGACGGCGAGTTCGCCACCATTCGGCTGCAGGACGGAGCGCTGGTGCGCGCGCCGTCGTCGCCAGCGAACGGCGCCACCACGGTGCGGATCGGCGTCCGGCCAGAGAAGCTGCGAGTGGCCAGCCTTGCGGAGGGGGCGGAGCCGGCCGCCGCAGAGCTGAACAGCCTCGATGGCGTCGTGCTCGACGCGAGCTACATCGGGGTCAGTACCCAGTACCTGGTGGAGACTCGCGACAGGAGGCACATCACGATCTACGCGCAGAACCTCGAGACCACCGGCGCACACGAGGCGCTCGCCGACGGACAGGCCGTGCGCATCACCTGGAAGCCCCAGCACACCTTCGTCATCGGCCGGACGGGAGAAGACGCGGAAGGAGCCATGGATGCCTGACGATCAGGACGGGATCGAGCGCGCGATCGAGCGTGCCCTCAGCCAGGGACGTTACTCGCGTCGCGGGTTCCTGCGGCGCGCCGGAACGGGCGCCCTGGTCGCCGGATCAGCGCTCTCGCTGCCGGCGATCCTCGCCGCGTGCGGTATCAAGCCCGGCGCGAGCGCTGGCGCGTCGAGCACACTCGTACCTCTTCCCTCTGCGCCGGCGGGCCAGCTGAACTGGGCGAACTGGCCGGCCTACATCGACATTGACGAAGACACCAAGAAGTACCCGACCATTGAGAAGTTCACCGATGAGACGGGGATCAAGGTCACCTACACCGAGGCCGTCAATGATAACGAGGAGTTCTTCGGCAAGATCCAGCCCGACCTGGCGAAGGGAAGCCCGACCGGCTATGACGTCATCGTCGTGACCGACTGGCTGGTCGAGCGGCTGATCAGGCTCGGCTACCTGGAGCCGCTGGACAAGCCCAGGATCCCGAACTTCGACGCCAATGTCCAACCCATCTTCAAGGACCCCTGGTATGACCCCGGCAACAAATACAGCACGGCCTGGGTATCGGGAATCACCGGCATCGGCTACAACCCCAAGCTGACCGGTCGGAAGATCACGACCTTCGATGACTTGCTGGATCCGAAGTTCGCCGGGAAGGTCGGAATGTTCAGCGAGATGCGGGACACGATGAGCCTCGCCCTGCTCAGCCTGGGCGTGAAGCCGGAGAACGCGACGATCGCCGACGTGGAGAAGGCGAGGGACAAGCTGCTGGCTCCGGCGAGGGCGGGCCAGTTCCGCAACTTCTACGGTAACGAGTACTACGACGAGCTTGCGAACGGCAACTTGTCGCTGACGATCGCCTGGTCGGGCGACGTGTCACAGATGAAGCTGTATGACAACCCGGACGTCGAGTTCATCATTCCCGAAACCGGTGGCGTGCTCTTCGTCGATAACATGTGCATACCGAACAAGGCGGAGCATCCGCTCGACGCGCACCTGCTCATGAACTTCTGGTACGACCCGGCCAACTCCACGCCGCTGACTGAGTACGTCGGCTACTTCTCGCCGGTCAAGGGGGTGGCCGAGGCGGTGCGCAAGGACGCGGCCGCGGCTGCGGCAGCCGGGGACCAGGCATCCGCCGACGCGCTCAAGGTGGTCGCCGACACCTCTTACCCGACCGAAGAGGCGCTTAAGAACGTGTTCAACTACAAGGTTCTCAAAGAGGACGAGGAGCTCACGTGGAACAAGGCCTTCAATGAGGTGGTGACCGGCTAGCCGGCCCCGCTCCCATGCTGCGCCGCTATCGAGGGCTGGTCCCCTACCTCTTCCTGCTGCCGGGTGGGCTCTGGCTGCTCGCCTTCTTCGTGGTGCCGATGCTGGTCATGGCATCGGTCAGCCTGCAGCAGGGCTCGCTCGGCAGGGGCTATGAGCTCACCTGGAACTTCGGGATCTACCCGGAGGCGATCGTCCACTGGGCACCCCAATTCCTGCGTTCGATCGTCTATGCGCTGATCGTCACGGTGCTGACCCTCGCGATCGGCTACCCAATGGCCTACACGATTGCGTTCCGCGGCGGCCGCCTCAAGAACGTGCTCCTGCTGCTGGTCATCCTGCCCTTCTTCACCAGCTTCCTGATCCGCACGCTCAGCTGGAAGCTGATCCTCGCCGACAGCGGGATCGTGCTGGGAACCCTCAAGGAGGTCGGTCTGCTGAGCGACTCCTTCCGTCTGATCGCCACCCCGATCGCGGTGATCAGCGGCCTCACCTACAACTTCCTGCCATTCATGGTCCTTCCGCTCTATGTCGCCCTCGAGAAGGTCGACCCGCGGCTGGTCGAGGCCGCCACCGACCTCTACGCCAGCCGGCTGCAGGCCTTCCTGCGCGTGACCCTGCCGCTCTCCATGCCCGGCGTCTTCGCAGGCTCGCTGCTCACCTTCATCCCGGCGGTGGGCGACTTCATCAATGCGGCGATCCTGGGCAGCCGCGACACGACGATGATCGGGAACGTGATCCAGCGCCTCTTCCTCAACACCAACGATTACCCGCAGGCGGCCGCGCTGGGCTTCATGTTGATGGCCGCCATCCTGGCCATGGTGGTCATCTACGCACGCGCTGTCGGGGGAGAGGAGCTGACCCAGGGATGAGCGCCCCTGCACTGCCCGTTCGCGGAGAGGCGCCGCCACTGCTCCCGGAGCGCAGCAGTCCCTTGAGTGTTCGCCTCGGCCGCCTGGTCCTTCCGGTCTATACCTCGTTGGCGGTCGCGTACCTCTTCCTGCCGATCGCAGTGATGATCGCATTCAGCTTCAATGACCCGCGGGGCCGGCAGAACATCACGTGGCAGGGCTTCACCTTCCAGAACTATCTCGACATCTGGAGCCGCCCGGATATCACCGGGCCGATGCTCACCAGCCTCACCGTGGCGGTGGTCTCGACTCTGATCGCGACCGCACTCGGGACCCTCATCGGGCTGGCGCTGACGCGCTACCAGTTCCCCGGGCGCGGCTCGCTGAACCTGCTGATCTTCCTCCCCATGGCGACCCCGGAGATCATCATGGGTGCATCGCTCCTCTCCCTGTACGTCTCGCTCGGGGTGCAGCGCGACATCACAACCATCGTGGTCGCCCACGTCGCGTTCAATATCAGCTACGTGGTCGTGACGGTCCGCGCTCGACTGACCGGGTTCAACCGGACGTTTGAGGAGGCCGCCATGGACCTCGGCGCCGATGAGTGGACCACCTTCCGCAAGGTCACATTCCCCCTCATCTTTCCCGGCATTCTTGCCGCTGCGCTCCTGGCCTTCGCGCTATCGATTGATGACTACGTGATCACCTCGTTCGTCTCGGGGCGCACCATCACCTTCCCGCTCTGGGTCTTCGGTGTGAGCCGCCTTGGCGTCCCGCCCGAGGTGAACGTCATTGGCACCCTCATCTTCGTCACCGCCCTGGTCTTCATTGCACTCCAGGTTTGGGCACAGCGGCGCGACCTCGGCAAGCTGCGACCGGTGGTCGGCCGATGACGCTTCCTCGTGCGCACCCGCACTCCGTGGCGGCGGTCGAATCGCCGCCCGCCGACGCGGCGCCCTATCGCATCCGGATCGGCGAAGCTGCCCGTCGCGTCGGCATGTCCGCCTCAGCACTCCGCCTCTGGGAGCAGCAGGGGCTCGTCCGGCCGGC
>JALYSK010000011.1 GCA_030854805.1 Chloroflexota bacterium
GCGCCTCGGAGGGCGATCAGCCCGCGGAAGAAGGGAACATCGGGCGAGCCGGGCGCAAATCCTGCCAGCGCGTCGGTCGCGGCAGTGGCGTCGGGATAGTCCTCCGCCCGCAGGTAGGCGGTGATCAGGCGCTGGTAGGCGCTCTGGTTCTGCGGCTGCTCGCGGATGACGGCCAGGAGCAGGGCCGCGCCGCGGGCGAGGTCGTCGGAGGTATTGCGCGCCAGGTACTCATCGGCAAGCGTCGAGAGGGCGCCTGCGTCGACGGTCGTCCGATTGGCGAGGCCGATCGGCGCGGGCAGCAGCGTGCCCACCAACAGCGCCCCGATGAGGGCGCCTGCCACAAGGATTGCGGCTCGGCCGCCGGCAGCCCGCGAACGGGGTGCTGTCGCCGATGGCACCTCTTCGAGCGCTGCGAGGGTCTGCACTGCGCGCGCCTCGGCTTCGGCGCGCTGCTCGGCGTAGGCGCCGTCATCAAGCGAGCCGGCGCGGCGATCGGCCTCGACATCTCGCAGCGCCTCGACCGCGACGCGATGGCGCATGAGCGACGCCTCGTCGTCCGCCGGCACGGAAATGGCTGCGCGCGGGGCGCGGCAGAGCGGCAGAGCCACGAAGGCTCCAATCGCCAACCCCAGGCCGACGAGCAGGACGAGCTCGGTGGGATCAGCCATCGATGGCCTCCGCCTCGTCGCGCACTCGACGGAGCTGCGCCTCGGGTCCTGCCGGCTGCGTCACGACGGCGTCGTCGCCAGCTCGCCGCCGGGGTCGGAGCCAGATCACGAGCAGGCCCAGGCCTACGAGGATCGCCAGGAACGGGAGCGCCCAAGCGAGAGGCGAGCGTGGGGCAAGCAGGATCCATTCGCCGTAGCGGTCCACAAAGTGCTGTCGGACCGCGTCGGGAGCTGCCCCGCCGGCGAGCAGGTCATCGATCTGACGGCGAATCTCGATCGCCGACGGGGTGTGCGAATCGGCAACGGAGAGAGACTGGCAGTCGGGGCAGCGCAGCTCGGCGGCGATCGCAGCAGCCGACTCGGCGCGCGTCACCGGCTGGACGGGCCGCAGCGCGTTCAGCGTGATCACGCCAAGGAGCGCGACCAGCGCAGCTGCCGCGATCGGGAGCGCCAGCCGCCTCATCGCTCCGCCCTAGCCGCAAGCAACACACTGAAGCGCTGGTCCATGACGGCCACGGTCAGCGGCCCAAACTGCTTGGCGCGGACGATCCCCGCGGCATCGACGAAGTAGCTCTCGGGTGGTCCGGTGACGCCGTACTCGACCGCCAGGCGACCGCCTTCGTCGGTGAGCTGCGGCCAGCCGCCGTCTCCGTATCGGTCCAGGAAGGCGCGCGCCGCACCCGGGCTGTCGTTGTAGACGATGCCGACGATCTGGACGTCGTCGCCGTACCGCCGCTCGGCCTCGAGCAGCACCGGATGCTCGTCGACGCAGGCGGGGATGCACCAGCTCGCCCAGAAGTTGAGGACATAGGGCCGTCCTCGCAGCTGATCGGCGGTCAGCGACTTGCCGTCGAGCGCGACCAGCGAGAAGGAAGGGGCCGGCTTTCCGATCAGCGGCGACGGGATCTCGCGGGGGTCCCGACCGAACCCATGGAAGAGGAGAAGGGTGAGCGGCAGCACCACGACCGGCACCAGCAGCCAGCGCAGGTTGCGCACCTATGCTCCCTCGACCGATGCTGCCGCCTCGCGGACCGGCAGCCTCTCGGTCTGCGCCGCTTCCACCGTCAGGCGACGCTTGTCGGGCCAGATGGCGAAGGCGGATCCCGCGGCCACGATCGCGCCGCCGATCCAGATCCAGATGACCAGCGGGTTGACAAAGAGCCGCACGCTCACGCTGTGCGTCGCGACGTCATAGGCGAGCAGCGTGACGTACAGATCCTCGCCCAATGCGGTGCGCACCGACGGCGTGGCGATTGCGGTCGTCGAGTTCGGATAGTCACGTAACGCAGTGGCAAGAGTGCCCTGCTGCGATCCGCTGTAGGTCAGCTCGGCGCGCCCTTCTATGACGCGCCTGTCGGCCGCCAGCGGCTCGACCACGAGCCGGTCGTAGGTGAGGAGGTAGCCGGCGAGCCGTACGCTCTCGCCGGGCCGCAGAGTCGCGCTGGTCTGCGACGAGAGGCCCGACGAGACCGCGACCGCGACCGCCATGACGAGCACACCGGTGTGCACCAGGTATCCGCCATAGCGTCGTCGATTCCGCGTCGCCAGGCGCCAGGTCGCGGTGGCAGGATCCTCCCTGCGGGCGCGCGAGCGAGCTCGCCCGCCGCGGATCACCTCGTCGAGCATGATCCCGCCCACGAAGACCCCCAGGCCCAGCGTGCCGATGGGTGCCAGGCCGTGCATGCCGGCAGCCCAGGCGCCCACCACCACGATCACCGCGGCCAGCACCGGCAGGCCGAAGCGCTCTCGCACCGAGCTCCACGAAGCGCGACCCCAGGGCAGCGCCGGGCCGACCCCCATCAGGAAGAGGAGAGCCCCGAAGATCGGCACATTGACCCGGTTGAACCACGGCGCGCCGACACTGATCGTCCCGCCGCCGGTGGCGCCCACAACGAGCGGCAGGAGGGTCCCGAAGAGGACCGCGAAGGTGAGGCCGCAGAAGAGCACGTTGTTGAGCAGGAAGGCGGACTCACGGCTGAGCAGCGACGTCGGCCGCCCGCTCCCCGCCAGCTGCGGGAGGCGCCAGGCGAGCAGGCTCAGAGCGGTGGTGAGGGCCAGCGCGATCGCGGCCAGGAACCAGGGGCCGATCGCCGACTGCGTGAACGAGTGGACGCTCGCAACCACGCCGGAGCGGGTTAGGAAGGTGCCAATCAGGGTCAGCACGAAGGTGGCGATGACCAGGGAGACGGTCCACGCCTTCAGCGAGCCGCGCCGCTCGGCGACCATCGACGAGTGGATGAAGGCGGTGGCGGTCAGCCACGGAAGAAGAGCCGCGTTCTCGACCGGGTCCCAGGCCCAGTAGCCACCCCACCCAAGCACCTCGTAGCTCCACCACGCCCCGGCGGTGATGCCCAGGGTAAGGAAGATCCACGGGATCACCGTCCAGCGCCGGACGACCGCCAGCCACTCCTCGTCGAGCCGGCCGCTGACGAGTGCGGCAACGGCGAACGCGAATGGCACCGCCAGCCCGGTGTAGCCGAGGTACAGGAGCGGCGGATGCAGGCCCATGAACGGGTGGTTCTGCAGCAACGCGTTGGGCCCCGGGCCCTCGCCCGCCACCGGCGTGACGCGCATGAACGGGTTCCCCGGCCAGGTCAGCACGGCGAAGAAGAAACTGTTGATCGCCGCCAGGGTGGCGCCGACCCAGGGCATCAGCAGGCGATGGCGGGATCGGTAGCGATAGAGGAGCACGACTGCCCAGCCGCTGGCGAGCAGGGCCCAGAACAGGATCGAGCCCTCGAGCGCGGCCCAGAGCGAGATGAAGCTGAAGAAGGCTGGCGTGGTGGTGGCGTTATTGCGCGCCACGTACAGGATCGAGAAGTCGTGGGCCAGCAGCGACACGACCATGGCCGCGCACGCCACGAGTGCGAGACTGAAGCTGGCGTACACGGCGCGCCGGGCGCTCGCCAGCAAGCGGAGATCGCCGCCACGTCCGCCGATCACGAACGCGCCGGCTGCAAAGAGGCTCGTCGCCAGGGCGATGACCAGCGCCACGTGACCGAGCGTCGCCAGCATCGGTCTATGGGGCCTCGTCGGTGCCCGGGTCGAAGCCGCGGTTCGATGGCTGTGCGCCGGGCGAGGGCGCCTGATAGTTCTCGTCGTGCTTGACGATCACCTGGCTCGCCTGGAAGACGCCATCGCGGCCGAGCTGACCCTCGACCACGGCTCCGGCACCCTCACGGAAGGAGCGTGTGGGCGCGACCGTCGAGTGCACCGGAATCTCGGCATCACCGTCGGTCAGCACGAAGCGCAGGTCGGTGGCGAGGCCGGAGATGCTCCCCTGCTTCACGAGGCCGCCGAGACGGACCGTATCGCCGAGCGCGGCGTCGCCGCGAGCGAGCAGCTCGGTCGGGGTCAGGTAGTAGACGAAGGCGCTACCCATGTTACTGAAGGCGAGGTAGCCGATGAGCACCAGCACGGCGGCGACCGCAAGGATGGTCCCCGAGCGACGCCGCGGTGGCGGAAGGGCGGGCGGGCTCGGCGCGACGAGGGTCATTCGTCCTCGGTAGTCGACGTGTCGTCCGGCATCGTGCGGCGAGCAGCCGCCAGGCGTCGTCCGAGGAGCGCGGCATAGAGGGCCAGGCCGCCCAGGATCACCCCGTAGCCCGCCAGCACGAACGGCCAGTCGGTCATCGTGCCGCCTCCCGCGCGGTGCCTGACCGATGCACCGCCGCGATGCGGCCGCGACGCGCCGACTCCTCGCGTTGCCACTCGAGGCGCGCCAGCTGGTAGCGTCGCACCATCAGGTAGCCCCACACCAGGCTCAGCGCGAGGGCCATGCTGAGCAGGGACTCGACGAAGACCAGCGGGGCCGCCGGGTTGAGGATGCGGTCTGGCGATCCGATCGTCGCTGTCTGGTGGAGTCCCCGCCACCAGATGACGCTGAAGTGAACGATCGGTATATCGACCGCGGCCACCAGGCCCACGACGGCGGCTCGCGTGGCGCGTCGCACCGGGTCGTCGGTCAGCCGCCTGAGCAGCAGATAGCCGACATACAGCGCCAGCAGCAGCGCGGTGGTGGTCAGCCGCGGATCCTCCCACTGCCAGTAGACACCCCAGACCGGCTTGCCCCACATCATGCCGCCCCAGATGGCAAGTGCGGTGAAGATGACCCCGATCTCTGCCCCGGCGAGCGCCACCGCGTCGAACCGCGGGTCGCGTCGCCAGAGCCACAGAACGCCAGCCAGCGCGGTCACGGAGAACGACAGGTAGGCGACCCAGGCGGATCCAACGTGCACGTACATGATCCGCTGCGCATCACCCTGGTTCTGGTCGGCCGGCACGATCAGCAGGCCCAGGACTGCCGCCCCGGCCACCGAGATGAGGGCCACGACGCCCAGGATGCGGGCCTTCATCACTCCTCCAACAGGAAGCGGTAGGTGGCGGCGCCGGCGATGATCATCACCACGTCGAAGACCACGAGCAGCTGAAGCCAGGAGGCGAGCTCGCCGAATGGATCGCCGGCCAGCGCCGCGCCCGTCGCCTGCACGGCGGCGAGGAGGAGCGGCGCGACCACCGGCAGCATGAGCAGCGGCAGCATCACCTCGCGGGCGCGCATGCGCACCGTCAGACCCGCGTAGAAGGTGCCGACCGCCGCGAAGCCGACCGTCCCGAGCAGCAGCGTGACCAGCAGCGGCAGCGCCGCGGCGGAGAGGTCGATCCCGTACAGGATCGCAACGGCCGGCAGCAGCACGCCCCCGAGGACCAGCATCGCGCCAGACCCTGCCAGCGCCTTACCTGCGTAGATCGCGCGGCGCTCGACCGGATAGAGGGCAAGCTGTTCGAGGGCACCATCCTCCGTCTCAACCAGGTGCAGACGCCCCACCGCCAGGAGTCCCGCGAAGACGATCGCCAGCCAGAGGAGGCCCGGTGCCGCCTCCGTCAGCCGCCGCGAATCGGGCCCCAGGGCGAACCCGAAGAGGAGCAGTACCAGCGCGGCGAAGAACATTGTGCTGACCGTGGCGTGCCTTCCTCGCAGCTCGGAGAGGGCATCCTTGCGAGCGATCGCCAGCGCGATGCGGGCCTCAGCCCGGAGGCCGTTCAACGGGCGCCTGCCGCGGCCGGCTCACCGATGCCGACGCCGAGCGGCACCTGGCTCACACCGACCCCCTCGAGGTCGGAGACGATCCCCGCCTCGAGGCGCACCTTTCCATCGACCACGCCGAGCAGCCGCTCAACTGCATGGGAGGCGACCAGCACGGTCGCACCAACCTCTCGCCAGGCGGCCAGCAGCCGATCGACGAGCGCCATCCCTTCGAGATCGAGGGAGGCATACGGCTCGTCGAGCAGAATCAGGCTCGGCCCAGCCAGGATGAGGCGGCCCAACGCCAGTCGGCGCCGCATGCCGGCCGAGAAGGTGCGCACGCGCTGTGCCGCGACCGGCTCTAGGCCCACCTCCGCGAGCACAACCGCCTGACGCTCGTCGCGCTCCCGCGGGTCAAGGCCCAGCATGGTCGCCGCGAAGGCGAGGTTCTCGAGGGCGGTCAGGTCGTCGTACAGCCCCGTGGCATGCGAGAGGTAGGCGATCCGGCGCCGCACGAGGTGCGGGTTGCGGGAGACGTCGAGCCCGTCGACCTCGGCGCGGCCGAAGGAGGGTGCGATGGCCGTGGCAAGAATGCGCAGGAGCGTCGTCTTACCGGCTCCGTTGGGCCCCAGCAGGGCAATGGCTCGTCCGGTCTCGACTCGCAGCGAGACACCGGCCAGCGCAGGGTAGCCGGCGAAGAGGCGCGCCAACTCCGCCGTGACCACTGCGGGCGGCGGCGTGTCGAATGCGCCCATGGATCGGGGCGAGACGTAGATGGTGGTCTGCGGCATGCTCGACGCGCGGGGCACGAAGGGGTGGGTGCCGGCCACTATGCGGCCGTCCGCAGAGCGCGTCAAATTGAGGCTGCGTAACGCACCGCGTACGCTAATCCTGAGAATGGTTGTGTCGGGCGGGAGCCAGGCATTCCGATCCTGCGTCCCAAATCATCGGAAGGAGCGGCGGTCCACTAATGCATCGAATCAATCCGCGACCCCACCAACTGTTGACGCTGCTGGCATGCGGCGCCCTGCTGCTCGCCGGATGCTCCAGCAGCGGGACCGGCTCGACGCCGAGCGCAGCCGCGAGTGCGAGTGCCAGCGCCAGCGGGAGCCAGGCAGCGTCGAGCGGCGAGGCGACCGTTAAGCTGAGCGGGTTCAAGTTCGATCCGGCCACGCTGACGGTCAAGGTCGGCACCAAGGTGACCTTCACCAACAAGGACGGTGCGACCCATACCGTCACCGAGGGGCAGGACGGCAAGAAGGCCGATGGAGCCCGCTTCGACGAGGAGGTCAAGGCCGGCGAAAGCGACGTCATCACCTTCGACAAGGCGGGCACCGTCCACGTCACCTGCCTGATCCACCCGACCATGAACCTGACGGTGACCGTCGAGGGCTGACTCTCGGTTGATTCTGCAGGGGGGCGGTGCTAGCCTCTGGCGCCTGATGAACGCCGGCCTCCTGCTACCGCCTTCCCCGATTCCCACTGCGCCCCCGCGCTCTCGCGCTGAGCGTCGGGCTGAGGCGCAGCGCGCCGAATGCGCGGCGACGGCGGCGCTCAATATCCTCGGTCAGAAGTGGGTCCTGCGCATCATCCGCGCGCTTGGTGAGCGGACGCAACGGTTCTGCGAGCTCCAGGATGCCCTCGGCGGAGCGAACTCGGCCACGCTCTCACAACGACTCAAGCTGCTCGAAGACGAGGGGCTGATCGACCGACGCATCATCTCGAGCGTCCCCCCATGGGTGGAGTACTCCCTCACCGCCAAAGGAGCTGAGCTTCAGCAGGCGATCGTCGGGATCGATCGCTGGGCGGAGCGTTGGGTCGCCGATCAGTGAGCCATCCGGTGGCCGAGGAGCGGCCCGTCGAGCACGGAGACGCCCTCAATCTGCTGCGCACCGAGGTCGCCGAAGCGCCCGGTCCCCAGGCCGCCGCCCAGCGGGTCGTGGAGCAGCTGCACGAGCGCTTTCCGCACTACGACTGGGTCGGGATCTACTGGGTCGAGGGCAACGAGCTGGTCCTCGGCCCGTGGGTCGGTCCGGAGGCGACCGAGCATACCCGGATCCCGATCGGGACCGGAATCTGCGGCGCCGCCGCCGCGTCCGGCCAGACGCAGATCGTTGACGATGTGGATGCGGATCCCCGCTATCTCTCGTGCTTCGCCAGCACCCGGTCGGAGATCGTGGTGCCCATCTTCGTCGAGAGCCAGGTCGTCGGTGAGATCGATGTCGACGGCGGCGACCCGGCCGCTTTCAGCGAGACCGACGCGCGCTTCCTCGAGGAGATCGCCGCTCTGCTGGCGCCCCTACGGCCACGCGCGCAATAGGGCGTAACCCGGCGCGTACGAGCCGTGAGATGCCCGCCGCCGCCCCCGACCGGAAGCCCGCACAGCGGCGCTTCGAGGAGATCTACGACGCTCACGTGGTCGGCATCTACCGCTTCATCTACGCACGACTGGGCAACCGTCCCGACGCGGAGGATCTGACCGCGCAGGTCTTCATGCGCGCCGTGGAGCAGCTCGACACGACGCGCGCGGCGGGCCAGATCGCGAGCTGGCTGTACCGCGTCAGCCAGAACGCAATCGCCGATTACTGGCGCGCCTTCTATCGGCTGCCCATGGTAGGGACCGATCACGTGGCACCCGGCTGGGAGCCGGTCGACCTCACTCGTGAGGTGCGCGAAGAGCCGAACGACGGATCGACGGCCCGCGTCGAGGCATTGCTGGGGCGGCTGCCGGACAACTATCGGCGGGTGCTCGAACTACGCTTCCTGCGCCGGCTCTCTGTCGCCGAGACCGCGAGCGAGATGGGAATCAGCCGGGGCAACGCGAAGGTGCTTCAGTACCGCGCCCTGCGCAAAGCGGCCCTGCTCGGAGATGCCATCGATGGCTGAGAACGACGAGCTGCGCGACCCGCACGCGCCCGAGCGCCTGGACCGCTACCTCGAGGCCCTGCTGCGCGACGAGCGGCCGTCGCCCGACGACGTCGCGGGTCGCGACGAGGCCGAGATGGCACGCCTGGCCGCCGAGCTCACGGCCGCTGCGGGTGACCAGGACCCGGACGAAGCCTTCGTCGAGCAGCTTCGGCTGCGGATGCGACAGGCCGACGAGGGGATTGCGTCGGTCCAGATCCCACCGCCCGTACGTTCCCTGCCCGAACCGTCGGGCGCCTTCGCGCGGATTCGCGTCTCGCGGCGGTCGCTGCTGCGCAGCGGCCTGACCGCCGCCGCCGGCCTGGCGGCAGGTCTGGTAGGTGGTGCGGTGCTGCGCGACCTTGCGGGACCGAACCGCGATCCGATCTGGGACGATGGCGGCGGCCTAATCGCGGGTGAGGGCCGCTGGGAGCAGGTCGCCACCCTCGCGGACCTGCCGCCGGGAGCGGCGGCACGGTTCAGCACCGTGGCCTTCGAAGGCTTCGTGGTCAACGATGGGGGCGAGGTCCGCGCTCTCTCCTCGGTCTGCACCCACATGGGCTGCACGCTGCAGTACCGCGCCGAGTGGCATGACCTGCGGTGCCCGTGCCACGGTGCCAGCTTCGACCTGAAGGGAGAGCTCGCCAATGGGCGGTCGCGCTGGCGACAGAGCGGCGGCTATCGTGGCGACGCGACCGCGTATCCGATCGAGCTTCCGGGCTTGGTCAGGCCGAAGGTGAAGGTGGCAGACGGTGCCATCTTCGTGTGGACCACGGCCTAGCTGCTGATCACGTCCACCAGGTAGCCGATCACGTACGGGATCGCCAGGACCGTGAGGATCACGGCGAGGACGATTCCCGCGTAGAGGAAGAGCGAGAGATCGGGCGGCTCGGCGCGCGGCGGGGGCGGGGTGAGCCGCCGCGAGAGGCGGGCGGGTCGTCGCGGCGGCCGATGCTGATACGGGTGCTGGTGCAGGTCGATGCGCGGCAGCTCGGGCATGATCAGGCGTAGACCTCCGGGTTGACACAGTTCGGCAGCGGTTCTCCGCGCAGGCCGGCGAGCAGGTTCGCAGCCGCGATCGCCGCCATCTTGCCGCGAGTGACGCGTGACGCGGATGCGATGTGCGGCACCACCAGGCAGTTCTCGAGGGTGAGCAGCGGGTCGTCGGCAGCCATCGGCTCGGGATCGGTCACGTCGAGCGCCGCCGCGAAGATTTGCCCGTCGCGGAGCGCGTCGTACAGAGCGGCCTGGTCAACGACCGGCCCGCGCGAGGTATTGACCAGAACTGCGGTCGACTTCATGCGGCTCAGGGCGGCGGCGTCGATCAGGTGGCGAGTCTCATCGGTCAGGTTGGTGTGGAGTGTGACCAGATCGGATGAGGCGAGGAGCTCATCCATCTCCACCCGGCGGGCGTTCAGTGCACTCTCTTCGTCGGGGGTCGCGGGGTGGACGTCGTGGTAGAGCACCCGCATGCCGAAGCCGGATGCGCGCTTCGCCATCTCGCGCCCGATGCGACCGAACCCAACGATACCGAGCGTCGCGCCGTGCAGGTCAACCCCCATCAGGAGCATCGGGCCCCAGGTCTTCCAGCGCCCGGCCCGCACGTATCGGGACCCTTCATCGACCCTTCGCGCAGCGGCCATCATCAGGGCAAACGCGAGGTCGGCGGTCGTTTCCGTGAGGACCCCCGGCGTGTTGCCGGCCGGGATCCCGCGCCGGGTCAGCTCCGGGATGTCGAGGTTATCAAAGCCGACCGCGTAGTTGCTGACCACCTTGAGCTGGGGACCCGCCGCATCGAGCAGCTCGGCGTCGACCCGATCGGTGAGCAGGGTGAGCAGGCCCGCCTTGCCTGCGGCACGTCGCAACAGCTCGTCGCGCGGCGGAGGCAGCTCGTCGCTCCACAGGTCGAGGTCGCACGCATCGCGGACGGGCTGTAGCCCTTCGTCGGGAATCACACGGGTAACGAACACCGGCGGCCCGCTCACGAGACGGGCGCGGTCCGGGCGCTGACCAGCTCGCCGGTGCGGCGCAGCTTATCGAGAGACTCCGCGACGCGATCCAGTGCGCGGGACAGGTTCTCGCGGGAGTTCGCGTAGGAGAATCGCAGATAGCCCTCTCCGTGACGGCCGAAGGCCGTGCCCGCCAGGCCGCACACACCGGCGTCATACAGCAGATGGTCGACGATCTCGACGCTGGTCCGCTCGAACGAGCTCACGTTGGGGAATGCGTAGAAGGCGCCGTGCGGCAGGAGGCAGCTGAGGCCGTCGATCGCGTTGAGCCCGTCGACGATCATTGAGCGCCGGGCGATGAACTCCTGGCGCATGGCAATCGCGTCGTCCTGGGGTCCGACCAGCGCCTCGATCGCGCCCGCCTGCACGAAGGCGTTGGTGCACGAGACGCTGTTGATGATCAGCCGGCTGAAGGCCGGGACCAGCCATTCCGGCAGGATGCCGTAGCCGAGACGCCAGCCAGTCATGGCGAAGGTCTTGGAGAAGCCGTCGAGGGTGATCGTGCGCTCGGCCATCCCGGGAAGGGTGCCGATCGAGAGCGGCTCGCCCTCGTACTGCAGCCGCCCGTAGATCTCGTCGGCCAGCACCACCAGGTCGCGCTCGACGGCAAGGTCGGCGATGGCGCGCAGGTCGTCATCGGTCAATATCGATCCGGTCGGGTTGTGCGGTGAGTTGAGGACGATCAGCCGGGTGCGGTCCGTCAGGAGCGAGGCGAGCTCGGCCACGTCGACTCGGAAGTCGTTCTCCTCGCGGAGCGGAGCCGCGACCGGCGTCCCGCCCACGAAGGCGACCATGCTCTCGTAGATCGGAAAGCCGGGGTTCGGGTAGATCACCTCATCGCCGCGGTTCACCAGGGCGAGCATGGCGTAGAACATGATCGGCTTCGCTCCCGGCGTCACGACGATCCGCTCAGCCGAGGTCTCCATCCCCTTCCAGCGCAGCACGTCGGCGGCGATCGCCTCGCGCAGCGGCTCGATCCCGGTCGCCGCGGTGTAGTGCGTCATCCCGCCGCTGAGAAGAGCTTCGGCCGCCCCTTCGCTCACGTGGCGCGGCGTGTCGAAGTCCGGCTCCCCGAGCTCAAGGTGGATCACGTCCCTGCCGGTCGCCTCGAGGGCGCGGGCGCGAGCCGCTGCCTCGAAGGCGGTCTCGGTGCCGATCCGCTCCATACGGCTGGCAAGCTTCACCTGGTCAAGTCTCCTGTGGAGGTCGCGTCGCAGGTCGCGGACAGCTCAGTGTACCGATCGGGCCATCCCCGGGCGGACGAACGGCCGCTCCAGCCCGGCTGTTGGGCCCTTGCAGTGCGCGCACGACGCGCTGGTATACTTTCCGGAGCGAATACAGCATGCACGCGCCGCTCGGCGGCGACAGGAGAACGCGAATCCAATGGCAATGTCCGAACAGCCACGCGAATCGATCCCGCTGAACGGCGCACTCATTTCGAGCGAGGTCCTGGTCAGCGTGACCGAGGCGGCATCGCGCAAGGTGATCGAGCTGCGCTCACGCGAGGGCAAGGAAGAGGCTCGGCTACGGCTCTTTGTCAAGAGCGGCGGCTGCAGCGGCTTCAGCTACGGGCTTGCGTTCGATGACCGCGTCAATGAGGGCGATAAGGTCGAGGACCACGATGGGGTACCGATCGTCATCGACCAGTTCAGCCAGCAGTACGTGGATGGCGCCGAGATCGACTATGTCGACTCGCTGATGGGCTCCGGCTTCGCCATCAATAACCCGAACGCCGTCTCGAGCTGCGCATGCGGCTCCTCGTTCAACACCGATGGCTCGCCAGGAAAGGCCGGCGGCTGCGCTCACTGACGCGCCCAATGCGACGAGAAAGCCCCGGCCATGCGCCGGGGCTTTCTCGTATCTGGTCCGCGGGCGATCCTGCTATGTTGAGCTAGCACGTATCGAGCGCGAGAGACGGCGAATGGCGATCAGCCAGGCGGAGCAGATCCGACGCACGTTCGCCGCTGCGTGGGGCGAGATCGGAGCAGCGTGGGGCGTGGCGCCGTCGACCGCGGCAGTGCACGGCTATCTGCTGGCTCACGGCGGCGCGCTCACCGAGCCGGAGATCCGCAAGGCGCTGGGGCTCAGCCACCGGGCCGCCAGCCTGGCGCTCGGCCAGTGCGAGGACTGGGGCCTGGTTGAGCGCGAGGCGGTCGGCCGGCGGAGCGGTCAACGTGGGCCGGCGGCGACCGCCTACGCCGCACTGCGCGACCACTGGGAGTGGTTCCGCCGTGTCATCACCGTCCGCAAGGAGCGCGAAACCGATCCGGTGATCCCGGTCATCGAGCGCTGCGTCCTGATGGCGCGGGACGCCTCGCAGCTCGGCGAGGACGCCGAGCTGGCCGAGCTGACGACCAGGCTGCGCGACCTGCACGAGTTCGTCCGCCGATTCGATGCGGGTGTCGGCGCCATTGCTCAGGCCGATCCACGCGGAGTGGAGCACCTCTTCGCGGTGATTGCCGCGCTCGATGGCGAGACGATGACACGGATCTGGGCGCTGGCCGCCGACCTGGCCCCGAATGACCTGAGCCGATCGATCGAAGCCCTCTCACGCCTCTCGCCGGCGGCAATCCGACGGCTGCTCAGCCTCGCCGAGCAGCCCGCCCT